>CAKUKW010000005.1 GCA_934663885.1 uncultured Tidjanibacter sp. | reverse complement strand
GGGATGGCACGCAGGCTGGAGAAGGAGTATCCGGGCGTTAAGGTGTTGATGTTTGACGAGAGGTTCACTTCGGTCATGGCCCTGAGGAGCCTTATAGAGAGCGGGGTCCGTAAAATGGATCGCCGTGACAAGGCAGCCGTAGACAAAGTGAGCGCCACGATTTTACTGCAAGGTTTCATGGAAAGCAAAATGTACAGAGAATTATGAATTATGAATGAGAATGGCAGAAAATTATTAGGCATCACAAAATCCTTTAGTAATAATTTATAATCCTTAATTCGCAATTAAGTTTTAATGTTATGATTTATCCCATTTATATTTATGGCTCGCCCGTGCTGAGGGCTGATAATATCGACGTTCCGCGGGATTTTCCGGACCTGCCTCAGTTGGCGGCCGATATGTTCGAGACGATGTATGAGTCGAGCGGGGTAGGGCTTGCCGCTCCGCAGATAGGCAAGAACCTTCGCATGTTCGTGGTCGACGTTTCGCCTTTTGCGGAGCACGATCCGGCCGCGGCAGGTTTTAAAAGGGTTTTCGTTAATCCTGAGATATATGAAGAGTCCGATGAGGAGATACTCATGAACGAGGGCTGCCTTTCGCTGCCCAATATCCATGAAGACGTTTACAGGCCAGAAAAAATTCGTATAAGATATTTCGACGAGAATTTCGGGGAGCATGACGAAGAGATCGACGGCTGGCGTGCCCGTGCCGTACAGCACGAATACGACCACATCGAGGGTGTAATATTTACCGACCATCTTTCCGCCCTGCGCCGCTCGCTAATGAAAAACAAACTCAATGCTATGGCAAAGGGTAAGTACGAAGCATCTTACCGGACAAAACAGTCTAAATAAGTAGCAGTTGAAACACATTAAATACAACGGTGGCGATATAAACTTGCCGCCGTTTTCGATATAATAATTTAGTAATGGGTTGTATTTTACGGCTTGCATATCTCTGGCGGAAGAGTGGCGTCTGCGCGACCGCAAAATGATAATTCCGGTGGCGATTTTTAATTGAAAGGCGGTTTAAAGTTTGTTTCTGAAATGAAAAGTTTATAATTTTGAACGATCTAAAACTTTACTAATATGAAGAACAGTATAATCGATCCGGCTATCGTCACCGCGGCGATGGAAAGAATGGATGTGAAAGATATGAACGACGCTGCCATAAGGCAGATCGGAGGTATGGTAGCCCAGATAGAAAAGGAGAGCGGGACGGAATTCGTACGTTTCCACATGGGCGTTCCCGGGCTTCCCCCTTCGGTCGTCGGCATAGAAGCGGAAAAAAAGGCCCTGGATAAAGGAGTCGCTTCCATTTATCCCGAGATCGGGGGTACGCCGGAATTCAAGAGCGAAGCCGCGCGTTTCATCAAGGCATTCATCGACGCCGACATTTCCCCGCAAAGCTGTGTCCCTACGGTGGGTTCGATGCAGGGCGCTTACGCGGCATTCATGATCTGTTCTGAGCTGGATCCGGAAAAGGATACGGTACTCTTCATTGATCCCGGATTTTCCGTACAGAAAACGCAGACTGAGATAATCGGCATCAAAAGCGAGGCGTTCGACATATTTAATTACCGGGCCGATAAACTGGAGGTAAAACTCGACAGCTACCTTTCCAAAGGTAATATAGCGGCCATAGTTTACTCCAACCCCAATAACCCTACATGGATGTGCCTTTGCGACACCGAGCTTGAGGTTATCGGCAGACTGGCTACAAAATACGATACGGTGGTCATAGAGGACCTTGCATATATGGCAATGGATTTCCGCAAGGATTTCGGTCATCCGTTCCGGCCGCCTTACCAGCCGTCCGTGACGAAATATACCGATAACTGGATAATAATGCTCAGCGCGTCGAAAATATTCAGCTACGCGGGTCAGAGGATAGCTGTGCTCGCTTTCTCCGATAAGCTTTACAACAGCAGCTACGAGCAGCTAAAGAAGCGATACGGGCTTGCCAAGGTGGGACTCGCGTTGGAGCAGAGGATACTCTACTGCCTATCATCGGGTACCTCCCATACCCCTCAGTACGCGATGGCAGCGATGATGAAGGCCGCGAGCGACGGCGATTACGATTTTATCGCGGATGTTAAAGAGTATGGTATCCGAGCAAAAAAAATGAAAGAAATATTCGAGAAGAACGGGTTCCATGTTATATATGACCGCGACCTTGACGAGCCGTTGAGCGACGGTTTCTTTTTTACCGTAGGGTATAAGGATATGGAGGGCGGCGAATTGCTCCGGCAACTGCTCCATTACGGCATCAGCGCGATAGTGCTTTCCACTACGGGCAGTAAGCAACAGGGCCTCAGGGTTTGCTCCTCTACCATCAAGCCGCATCATTATGCCATGCTGGACGAAAGGCTCGGTCTTTTCGACGAAGCCAATAAATAATTGCGAATTATGAATTATAAATTGAATAAAACCTGAGGTTTAGTTTCTCTAAGTCGACAGCGCCAGAAATCATTATTCCTTATGATACTTCTCAAGTATGCTACGGGTAGATTTATTGGTCTGATTCATAATTTATTGTTCAAAATTTATAATTGAATCCATATATGATTAACAGGGAAATAATAGATCCGGAAAGCGTCGTGGTCGTTGGCGGCTCCGACGACGTGTTCAAACCGGGCGGGGCGGTTCTCCGCAACCTCATAGAGAGTCCTTTCGAAGGGGCTGTTTACGTCGTTAACCCCAAATCGGACAATGTCCAGGGCGCAAAGACTTTCCGTACCGTAGAGGAGCTTCCGCAGGTGGAATGCGCGGTGCTGGCCATTGCGGCGAAGTACTGCCTTGCCGCCGTCGAGACCCTCGCACGCGAAAAAGGTACGCGCGGCTTCGTTATTCTTTCCGCCGGTTTCGGGGAGGAAAGCGCGGAGGGTGCCGAGCTCGAACGCAAGATAGTGGAAATCATCGACTCCGTAGGCGGCGCTCTGATAGGCCCTAACTGCACGGGTATCCTTACCACTAATTATAATGCGAATTTCTGCTCACCGGTTCCGACACTCGACCCTAAAGGCGTCGATCTGATTTCGGGTTCTGGTGCTACGGCCATTTTCATAGTCGACAACGGCATGCGCAAGGGGATAAAGTTCTCGAGCGTATTCGCTGTGGGCAACTCGGCGCAGATAGGAGTGGAAGACGTACTCCAGTACCTCGACGAATCGTTCGACCCGGAAAAGAGTTCCCGAGTCAAACTGCTTTACATCGAGAGTGTCAACGATCCGCAGAAATTCCTGAAACACGCGTCGTCTCTTGTCCGCAAGGGCTGCCGCCTGGCCGGCATCAAATCGGGCAGTTCGGATGCCGGGGGCCGCGCGGCTTCTTCCCATACGGGCGCATTGGCTTCCCCCGATGTTGCCGTCGATGCACTTTTCCGCAAGTCGGGGGTAGTGCGCTGCTATGGCCGGGACGAGCTTATGACCGTGGCGGGCATATTCATGTACCCTGAGTTGAAAGGCAAAAATATAGCGATAATAACTCATGCGGGCGGCCCGGCGGTAATGCTTACCGATGCCTTATCTTCCAACGGAATGGAAGTTCCGCACCTTGAAGGCCCGAAGGCCGATGCGCTGCTGGCAAAACTTTTTGCGGGTTCGTCGGTAGGAAACCCCATAGATTTCCTTGCAACGGGAACCGCCGAACAACTCGGCCAGATAATCGATGCGGTGAATGACGATTTCGATAATATAGATGGCATGGCCGTTATTTTCGGCAGCCCGGGCCTGTTCGATATTTTCGATGTTTATAAGTTGCTTGCCGAAAAGATCAAGACGTCGCGTAAACCGATATTCCCGATATTCCCATCCTATCTTTATGTGAAGGACGAGGTGGACGAATTCGTAAATAACGGCGGAACGTATTTCCCCGACGAGGTCTTGTTCGGTACGGCGCTCTCAAAGGTTCTGCATACACCTGCGCCCCAGCCCGAAAAGGTTCAGTTGCCGGCAGTGGATGTTAAAAAGATCCGCAGTGTGATAGAGAATGCAGGCAACGGTTATCTTAACCCCGAGCAAATCCACGAGTTGCTCGATGCGGCAGGAATAGCACGTGCGAAAGAAGGTGTTTCCGACAACGAGGAAGACATCGTGAAAATGGCGAAAAAAATAGGCTTCCCTCTCGTGATGAAAGTGGTCGGTCCCGTCCATAAGTCCGACGTGGGTGGCGTTACGCTCAATGTCCGCGATGAGGATACCGTTCGCTCGGAGTTCCGGCGGATGATGAAAATAAAAGACACATACGCGGTTATGCTCGCGCAGCAGCTCCACGGAACCGAAGTATTTATCGGGGCCAAACGCGAAGATAAATTCGGCCATACGGTACTTTCGGGACTGGGTGGTATATTTATCGAAGTTCTGAAAGACGTAAAGACCGGCATCGCGCCTATTTCGCCTGAGGAAGCACTGAGTATGATACGCGGCCTGCGTTCATATAAGATCATTCAGGGTGTCCGCGGCCAGGAGCCGGTGAACGAAGAAAAGTTCGGGGAAACGGTCTCGAGGGTATCGGCTCTTGTCGGCGCGGCTCCGGAAATATTCGAAATGGACCTCAATCCGCTGCTCGGTAACCGTGAAAGTGTCACGGCGGTTGATGCACGTATAAGGATAGAGAAAGATATGTAGGTTAATCCCATAGCATAATTTGCGGGGGCATGGAGTCATTCATGCCCCCGCAACTATTTTTGACACCGGCTTGTTTAGTTGCTAAAAAGAGTTATTTTTGAAATTCGAAACCTAAATTAGCAGGGCATGAGATGTAAAATTATATTCGCCTTATCGCTTCCCCTCATATTCGGTATTTTTTCAATGTATGCTCAGGACCAGGGTCCTTTGCACGGTCGTTCTCGTACCTATACGCCTCCTGCAGAGGAGGCCGTTACCGAAAAGCTGGAGCAGTGGAAAGACCTGAAGTTCGGTATGCTCATCCACTGGGGGCTTTATTCCGAGCTCGGTATAGTCGAATCATGGTCGATATGTTCTGAAGAAGAGGACTGGATCGGCCGGGACAGCACCCTTAACTACGACCGGTATAAGCGAGATTACTGGGCCGTGAGCGAAAGGTTCAACCCCGTCAATTTCGATCCTGCAGGCTGGGCTAAAACGGGCAGGGATGCAGGAATGAAGTATGTGGTTTTTACGACCAAGCACCACGACGGTTTCTGTATGTTCGATACCAAACAGACTGACTTTTCCATAATGAACGGCCCGTTCGGCAAAGATCCCCGCGCGAATGTTGCCAAAGAGGTTTTCGACGCTTTCAGAGCGGAGGGCCACTGGGCGGGCGCCTATTTCTCTAAACCCGACTGGCACAGCCAGTATTACTGGTGGGACCGCTACGCGACGCCTAACCGTAATAACAATTACGATATAAGGCAGAACCCGTGGCGTTGGGAGAAATTCAAAGAGTTTACTTATAACCAGATTGAGGAACTTGTCAACGGTGACTACGGCAAGCTGGATATACTTTGGCTCGACGGCGGATGGGTCCGTCCCGCCCGCGAAACCGACGCGCAGCGTATGGGCCGCGCATATAAGGGCGAGCAGGATATAGATATGCCAAAAATTGCGGGAATGGTACGTGGTTACCAACCCGATATAATAATGGTGGACAGGTCGGTTCCGGGCCCGTATGAAAATTACCAGACGCCCGAACGCGGTATTCCCGACACGCTACTCGAAAATCCGTGGGAAAGCTGCATCACTCTCGGCAACGACTGGGGCTGGGTTCCCACCGATATATATAAAACCCCTACTAAGGTGATCCGTATGCTCGTGGAGATAGTGGCCAAGGGAGGTAACCTGGTGTTGGGAATCGGTCCGAAACCCGACGGGACCCTTCCGGAAGATGTAGTGTGGCGGCTCGAGAAGATAGGACAGTGGCTTGAAAAGAACGGGAAAGCCATATACAATACACGCCCGGCCGATTATTATAACCATGAGAATGTTTGGTTCACGCAGTCGAAAGACGGCTCCGAAACTTACGCTATAGTGTGCTTTGCCGAAGGCGAAAATATCCCTAAAAAAATAATTTGGAAAGGAAATGAACCCGTCGCAGGTTCTAAAGTGGTATTTCTTGAAACCGGGAAGGCGGTAAAATGGAAAAAGACTGCCGCCGGAATAGAGGTGGAGGTACCGAACAGACTGCCTGCCGACCAACCGCCAATTGCGTTCTCCTTTTCGACGAAATAAGACACACTGCCCCCGGAATTACTAACCCGATATGGTCCCCTGCATAGACTGCAAGAATATGCAGGGGACTGAAAACCGCATCATGATAATAATTAAACCTATTTCCGCGAGGAAAGAGCTCAAGAAGTTCATAAAATTCAGATTAGATCTTTATAAAAACAATCCCTATGATGTTCCTCCGCTGTATTCGGATGAGATAGACACTCTTCTCGAAGGGAAAAATCCTGCTCTGGATATTTATGACCACCAAGTGTATGTGGCAGAGCGCAATGGAAAAATAGTGGGCCGTGTGGTTGCCATAATCAATCACATTGCGAACCATAAGGAAGGAGTGGACTTCGTTCGCTTCGGCTTTATAGACTTTATCGATGACGACGAAGTTGCCGCGGCGTTGATGGATGCTGTCGAGAAGTGGGGCAGGGAGCGTGGTATGGCCGCCATCCACGGACCGCTCGGATTCACCGATTTCGATCCCGAAGGAATGCTTACGTGGGGCTTCGACGAACTCAGCACGGCGATAACGATCTACAATTATCCTTACTATCCGCAGCATCTGGAAAGGCTCGGCTTCATCAAAGCAGCGGAATGGGTGGAGTATAAGATACCTGTTCCCGCGACTGTCCCCGATAAATATGCTAAAGTCGCTGAGATGACCGTAAATAAATACGACCTTCAGGTACTCCGTTTTAGAAGCGTTAAGGATATTATAAAGCAGGGGTATGGGCAAAAGATATTCCGTCTCCTTAACCTCACCTACGCCGACCTGTATGGTTTTTCGCAGCTTAACGATGATCTTGTGGAGTATTACCTGAAAAGATATGTCCCGATTCTTAGGCTCGAGCTGATAACCCTTATTGCCGACAGTAAAGGCGAACTTGTAGCTTTAGGTATAGCGCTTCCTACAATTTCCCGGGCGTTGCAGAAAGCGAAAGGCAAAATGTATCCGTTCGGGTTCATTCCACTGCTAAAAGCGCTGAAGGGTAAGGCTGAAGTCTGCGACCTGATGCTGATAGCGGCGCATCCCGATTACCAGAGCATGGGAGTGGTCGCTCTGCTTTTCACGGAGCTTATACCGCAATTCCAGAAAATAGGAGCCAGTTATGCCGAAAGCAATCCCGAACTCGAAAACAACTATAAGGTGCGCGCTTTATGGAGGGATTTTAATCCGGAAATCCATAAGCGCAGGGCGGTATTCATAAAGGAAATAACCAAATAATTGCTGCCACTGAATTACAGGATGTTGAAAACCCAGGTAAAGGGGATGCCATGATCCTCCCTTATCTCTTTATCGTTTCTTATTACCCGTGTTGCCGAGAGGGTGATGCTTCGAGAGGGTCCTTCCCAGATGTTCTGAATCCAGGTGGGTATATATTTCGGTAGTAGTTATGGATTCGTGTCCCAGAAGCTCCTGGACCTGGCGGATACTGGCGCCTCCCTGCAGGAGGTGCGTAGCGAAACTGTGGCGGAAAGTATGAGGGCTGATGCTTTTGCGGATTCCAGCCGCTTCTGCCGCAGTTTTTATAACATTAAAAACCATTACCCGCGAAAGTTTGCCGCCGCGGCGGTTGAGGAAAAGTATATCCGAGCTCTTATTGTCCGGGGTGATGCCGGCACGATCCTCCAGATATAACTCCACCTGGTTTTTCCATTCTGCACTTACCGGAACCAGTCTCTGCTTGCTTCCTTTGCCCGTCACCCTGACAAAGCCTTCGTCGAAGAACAGGTCGGAAAGTTTTAAGGAAATCAACTCCGAGACCCGCAGTCCGCAACTGTAGAGAGTCTCTATTATTGCACGGTTACGTCTGCCCAACGCCGTTGAGAGGTCTATCGAATCTAGTATGCTGTCTATCTCTTCGAGAGTAAGGGTGTCCGGAAGATTCAGGGCGCTTTTGGGGTGGTCGACGAACTCCGCCGGAGAGTTGTCCACAAGGTCTTCCAGTAAAAGATATTTATAAAAACTCCTGACGCCGCTGAGGATACGGCCCTGGGTTGTTTTTTCTACGCCGCGATCGAAGAGGTGGCCCATAAACTGCTCGACCATTTCATTCGTTACGTCCGTCGGTTCCACCTTGAAATTATCGGAAATGAAATCCCTGAACTGTGAAATATCACGCATATACGATTCTATCGTATTTGCAGAAAGCCCCTTCTCGAGCTGTATGAAGATCCGGTACTTTCCGGCCATCTGCTCCCATTCGGTTATTGTGTCAGACATTATTTCATATATTTGCAGATAATACGCTAAGTTAATCAAAAAAAAGGCAACGATGGATTATGTCGAAGTAAATATTCCCGTACGTGACGCTGAGCAAAGTGAAATAGTTACCGCCCTCCTATCCGATTTCTCTTTCGAGAGTTTTACGGAGGATCGCGGTATCCTTAAAGCTTATATCCCGAAAGATGCCCTGGCAGGCGAGAAGGGGGATATCGATGATATCCTTAACGGAATGGAGATAAAAGGAGCGCGGTATATAGAGATAGAGACCCAGAACTGGAACGCTTTGTGGGAATCGAATTTCCAGCCGGTCGAAGTCGACGGGCTTTGTACCATACGCGCACCTTTCTCGCCGGCTCCTCTGTTGGGATTGGATATTGTCATAATGCCTAAAATGTCGTTCGGGACAGGCCATCATGCCACTACGTATCTTATGGCGGCGGAAATCATGAAACGCGATTTTACAGCTTTGTGCGGGCTCGATATGGGCAGCGGTACCGGAGTGCTGGCGATTATAGCGGTAAAGCGGGGGGCTGAATACATGGATGCCGTTGATATAGACGACTGGGCTTACCAGAACTGTGTGGAAAACATAGCAGACAATGGGGTGGCGGATAAAGTTACGCCCATACTCGGCAATGTGGAGGGTATAAAAGGAAAGAAATATGATTTTATCCTCGCCAATATAAACCGTAATATACTTCTTGCCGATATGCCGGTATATGCGGATTGCCTGAACCCGGGCGGGGAGCTTCTGATGAGCGGCATACTGGAAGCCGATATCCCGGCCATAAGGGATAGGGCTGAAGAATTGGGGCTGTCTTACATGGGCGAACGGCTGAAGGACGGCTGGGCGGCAGTATGCTTCGCCAAGTAATCCCGCCAGGATGGGGATATTGCCGAACTTTTCTTAATTTTGTACCGCGCTTGCAATGGGTGGGTAAAATTCCTGCACCAACAAAATAATAAAAAATATGCTTACGGATTATCTTGTGATAGGAAGCGGCGCCGCCGGCCTCAGTTTCGCGCTCAAAGTCGCGGAACACGCTCATGTGGTCATAGTTACAAAGGACGATATTTCCCAGAGCAATACGAATTATGCCCAGGGAGGGATTTGCTCCGTCACATATCCGCCCGATACGTTTGAAAAGCATATACGCGATACAGAAATATGCGGTGCGGGGATATGCAACCACGAAACTGTGGAAATGGTCGTTACGAGGGCGCCGGAACGCATTAAAGACCTCGTGCAGTGGGGCACCCGCTTCGACAAGAACAAGGGCGGCAGGTATGACCTGGCGCGTGAAGGGGGCCATTCGGAGCACCGTATCCTCCATCATAAGGACATTACCGGTGCCGAGATAGAGCGCGCACTGGTTTCGCAGGTCAAACTTCATAAGAATATAACCGTCCTCGAACATCATTTCGCGGTGGATGTACTGACACAGCACCACCTGGGGCAGCTTGTAACCAAGCATACCGAAGGGGTGGAATGCTACGGCGCCTATGTGATGGACCTCAAGCAGGGCCGTATAATGACCGTACTTTCTAAATTCACAGTGATTGCTTCCGGCGGGTTAGGGAACGCATATAACGTCACCACCAATCCGAGCGTAGCCACAGGAGACGGAATATCTATGGCCCACCGTGCCAGGGCGGCCATAGAGAACATGGCTTTCATCCAGTTCCATCCGACGGCACTTTATAATCCCGGTGAGAGGCCAGCGTTCCTTATTTCCGAGGCGATGCGCGGTTTCGGGGCCATACTCAGGCTCCAGAACGGAAAAGAGTTCATGCACAAATACCACGAAATGGGCTCGCTCGCGCCGAGGGATGTCGTAGCCCGGAGCATAGACCATGAACTGAAGATAAGCGGCGAGGAGTACGTATACCTTGATGTTACCCATAAAGATCCTCAGGAGGTGATGAACCATTTCCCGAATATTTACCGTAAATGCCTTTCCATAGGAACAGATATAACGAAGGAAATGATACCCGTGGCACCGGCGGCCCATTACTGCTGTGGCGGGGTGAAAGTAGACCTTAACGGCGAAAGTTCCATAAAGGGGCTGTATGTGCTGGGCGAATCTTCGTGCACCGGGCTTCATGGCGCCAACCGCCTGGCTTCAAATTCGCTTACCGAAGCGGTGGTTTATGCCGATCAGGCGGCAAAACATTCGCTCAGGCATCTTCCGCAGGCGCGCCTGATGAAGGGTATTCCCAACTGGAACGACGACGGCACGGTGGCGACCGAGGAGATGAGCCTCATCATCCAGAACGTAAAGGAAATGCAGCAGATAATGAGTAATTACGTTGGTATAGTCCGCTCCGACCTGCGTCTGGAGAGGGCTTTGCGCCGGCTTGAAATAATATATAAGGAGACCGAGGAGCTTTACCGCAGGTCGAAGCTCAACCGGAGCCTCTGCGAGTTGAGGAACATGATCGATGTGGGTTACCTGATCATCAAGGATGCCCAACGGCGGAAAGAGAGCATAGGTCTCCATTATTCACTAGACTATCCAATGAGAAAAGAAGAGGGGAGGGCGGATGTCGCTGGCAGATAATATCATGCGGCGCAGGACGTTCGCCATAGTAAGCCACCCCGACGCGGGTAAGACCACCTTGACCGAAAAACTGTTGCTTTTCGGGGGAGCGATCCACGTCGCAGGAGCCGTAAAAAGCAACAAGATAAAGAAAACAGCCACTTCCGATTTTATGGAGATCGAACGCCAGAGAGGTATATCGGTCGCTACGTCGGTCATGGGGTTCGAATATAACGGTGCGAAGATAAATATCCTCGACACTCCGGGCCATGAAGATTTTGCGGAAGACACGTACCGTACCCTCACAGCGGTGGACAGCGTGATAATCGTCATCGACGGCGCCAAGGGCGTGGAAACACAGACACGCAGGCTTATGAACGTCTGCCGTATGCGTAAAACACCGGTCATGGTATTCGTGAACAAGCTCGACCGCCCCTGTCAGGATCCTTTTGACCTTATGGACGAAATAGAGGCTGAATTACAAATAAAGGTTCGTCCACTGGCTTTTCCTGTCAGCAGCGGTCCTACTTTCAAAGGGGTTTATAATATTTACGAGGATAAATTCACGGCCTTCACTTCGACGGATCGGCAGACGGCTTCCGGAACGGTGGAGCTCCGCCTTGACGATTCGCGCCTGGACGAATACATATCGCCTTTCTCCGGGAAGTTAAGGGAGAACCTGGGCCTTGTCGAAGGCGTTTATGAGCCCTTCGACAGGGATGCATACCTTGCCGGAGAGCTGGCTCCTGTTTTTTTCGGAAGCGCTGTAAATAATTTCGGGGTGAAGGACCTCCTGGAATGCTTTATCGAGACTGCTCCTCATCCCAGGCCGTCGCAGACCGTTACACGCACGGTGAATCCCGAAGAGCCGAAAATGACTGGTTTCGTCTTCAAGATACACGCCAATATGGATCCCAACCACCGCGACCGCTTAGCGTTCCTTAAGATATGCTCGGGTACTTTCGAGCGCAATCACAACTACCTGCACGTACGCAGCGGTAAGCAGATGAAATTCTCATCGCCCAATGCTTTCATGGCCGAAAAGAAATCAGTTGTCGATTTCGCATATCCGGGGGATATAGTTGGCCTCCATGATACGGGTAACTTCAAAATAGGAGACACTTTTACTGAAGGAGAGCAGTTGAAATTTACAGGAATACCTTCGTTTTCACCTGAAATGTTCCGTTATATAGAGAATGCTGATCCACAGAAATTCAAACAGTTGGCCAAAGGTATAGACCAACTTATGGACGAAGGTGTAGCACAGCTTTTTACCAGTAAAATGAACGGTCGTAAAATTATCGGGACCGTTGGTGCGCTGCAGTTCGAAGTGATACAATACCGCCTCGAACACGAATATAACGCCATGTGCCGCTGGGAGCCGATATCTATCCACAAGGCTTGCTGGATAGAATCCGACAACGAGGAGCAGCTCACCGATTTCATGAAAAGGAAGCACACCAATATGGCGATAGACAAGCATGGCCGGAATGTTTTCCTTGCCGATACGTCGTATGCGCTTCAGCTGGCTCAGGAAAAATTCCCTGACATCAGGTTCTATTTCACGTCGGAATTTTAAAGGGATATCGTTATGAAGAAGATAATCAATCCGTGGATAGGGGTGGAAGGCTATCTATGCTTCGGCTGTTCTCCAGATAATCCCCACGGCCTTAAAATGTAATTTTATGAGGACGGCGACGACATAATCGCTCTCTGGAATCCATCGGAATATACCCAGGGATGGGTTAAGACGCTACATGGCGGTATACAGTGTACACTGATGGACGAAATCGGGGCATGGGTGATATCCCGTAAACTCCAGACCTCGGGTGTTACCTCAAAACTTAACGCGCGGTTCCTTAAAAGCATTTCGACCGACGAGTCACAGTTGACGGTTCGGGCCCGGCTCATTGAGAGGAAGCGAAATGCTATTTTCCTCAAAGCTGAGATATTCGATTCCGCCGGCGAGATTTGCGCCGACGCGGACATGGTTTACTTTGTTGTTTCTCCAGAGAAAGCAGCAGGTGAATTCTCTTTCAGGGGATGCAGAACAGAAGATGAAAATATGTAAACCGTACTGCAGGAGCATACGGCTTACATTTACGGAAATATCAACCCTCTATTATATTATTTCCTGAAAATAAAGTGGCAGGACAGGCCTTAATGAACCGTCTTATTCTTTAATCCAGGACAAAATGTATGTGTTTCCGTCTTCGGATTTGCGACCGGCACTTTCAAAGCGGCCTTTTATACCCAGTTCCCTGCATGCCGATTCAAAATGGCACAAGGCTATACCAAGGTCGAAACCGGAAAAACGCCCTGCTTTTTTATCGTAAAAATGAGCATTACCACCCTCTATGATTATCCTCCAGGGTTGTGAATTGCTCGCCGAAGGAGCACGACGCACCATTTCTAAAGGCTCGATGTACATGTTGGCGTTTCCTTCGGTAAGAGGGCGGCTGAAATCCCCGTCGAAGAAGAGTTCCCCGAAAGGCTTGCGTCCGTCGCTTCCCGCTCCCGAACGCATCATTCTTTCCATGAGCCTGCTTTTTTGTGCGGGATAGCCTGCCGGTGATACCAGCAGTAGTTGTTCGCCTTCTTCCAGGCCGGCTTGCCTGATGAAATCGCCACGGTTGACGGTGCCCCCGAGCCAGCATGTGCCCAGTCCCATCTGTGTGCATTTCAGTACGGCCTGCTCGAACATGTATCCCGCACCTTGCTCTGCCAGCGGACCATCACGGTGAATTAGAGCCATGTAATCTGACGCCCCTCTTATTATCCCGTAAGTGCCGAGTTTGACTGGCTTACCGTCGTCTTCGGCATGGAGCAGCACTATGTGCGCATTTGCCCCGAACGGTGGTTTAAGCTCTTTAATAAATCCGGAAAGTTCCGTAGAGTCTTCTTTCGTGAGGGGTTTGCCTGTAAAAGTACGGACTGACCGGCGCGCACGCATTGCTTCTATAATCGTCATTATGCCGCAATTTAAAATTCCACCAGCTTATTTAAGGCCATTTCTATCATATTCTCGACGTAGGGGCCGTAGTCAGTATTGGACTCCTTGGCGACGCGCTGTGCGATTATCGTGCAGATTGTTCCGGCCTTGTGGCCCATAAGCGCGGCGAGGCCGGCGAGGGCAGAGCTTTCCATTTCATAGTTTGTTATCCTGCGACCGTGGTAGGCGAAAGACTCTATTTTGTCGTTCAGCTTCGGGTCTGCAGGTTCCAGTCGCACCCAGCGTCCCTGTGGAGCATAGAACCCTGGTGCAGAGATTGTGATTCCTTCCACTGTTTCGCCCCTGAAATGCTCGAAAAGCGATTTGTCGGCATCGATGAAATAAGGCTTCGGCAGAAGGTCGTTCCAACCGACATGTTTAATGAAAGCCTGCTCTATCGGCAGGTCGCATACCTCGTTACGCCCTTTATAAAAATTCAGAAGGCCGTCGAATCCGACCGAAGTGCGTGAAAAGAGGAATGAACCGAGCGGAATATCCGGCTGTATTGCCCCCGAAGTACCGAGGCGCAACATTGTAAGAACCCTCTTTTTCTCTTTTACGGTGCGTGTGTTGAAATCGATATTGGCAAGTGCGTCGAGCTCCGTAACCACTATGTCGATATTGTCAGTCCCTATGCCGTGCGAAATGACCGACATACGTTTCCCTTTGTAAGTTCCTGTTACGGAATGGAATTCGCGGTTAGATACGCTCACTTCCCTCGTGTCGAAAAGTGCCGCTACTTTTGTTACCCTTCCGGGATCACCGACCAGTATTACCGTATCGGCAAGCTGCTCAGGACGCAGGTGGAGGTGGAATACCGATCCGTCCGCGTTAATTATCAGTTCCGAAGATTCGATCTTTCTCATGGCTCTATAATTTTTGAAATTTTGTGTCTTACCGTGAAATAATGCAATTATCCGGCCGTTAAAAGTATATTTAATTATAATTAGCAAAAATGTTATAATTCATTTTGAGTGATTTTCGCTCGCCTTACCCGTTACATAGGCAACCTTGTAAAAGATTTAGTAAAGCAAGTGAGGATCTATCAAAGCGGACATAATGGATTTATCTAATAATATAAACCTGCTCTAAGTTTTTATCTTAGCATAAAAATAGCTAATTTGCATGGATTTTAAAAATAACGCTCAAAAGGTTGGCTTAGTATGACTCTCATTAAATCAATATCGGGAATCCGCGGCACTATAGGCGGATTGGAGGGAGACAACCTTACTCCGCTTGATGTTGTTAAATTTTCAGTTGGATACTCGCGCTGGCTCATTAAAAAAAATCCTTCCCGCAGACTTAAAGTCGTTATCGGCAGGGATGCGCGCATTTCGGGCGGCATGGTGTACGATTTAGTTGAAGGGTCTGTCCTCGGCTGCGGTATAGACATTGTCGACGTGGGGTTATGTACCACTCCCGGCGTCGAACTGGCGGTAACGGTCCGAGGGGCCGACGGCGGCATTATTATAACGGCCAGTCATAATCCGGCACAATGGAACGCGCTGAAGCTTCTGGGTGGCAACGGGGAATTTCTTGATGCGGCCGAAGGAGCCGAAGTGCTCGCACTTGCCGAAGACGGCGGTTTCACATTTCCGGAGGTTGAAAAAATAGGAAGAGTGGTTGAAAAAAGCGATTTCAACAGGGAACATATTGATATGGCGTTAGCTCTTCCATTAGTAGATATAGGCATCATTAAGTCTAAGAAATTCAAGATAGTAGTAGATGGGATCAATTCGGTTGGCGGAATAATTGTGCCGGAGCTTTTGCAGCGTATGGGGTGCGAAGTCGTCTGCATGAACTGTGAACCCGACGGCAATTTCGCGCATAATCCTGAACCAATAGCCGAGAACCTTACTGCCATCTCTCGCAAGGTAGTAGAAGAAAAAGCGGATTTAGGGATCGTCGTCGACCCCGATGTAGACAGGCTCGCCTTTGTAATGGAGAACGGCGAGTTGTTCGGGGAGGAGTATACGCTGGTAGCGGTGGCCGACTATGTTTTGTCCCATACGCCTGGTAACTCTGTGTCTAACTTAAGTTCGACCCGGGCTTTAAAAGATATTACGGAAAAATATGGTAAAGAATATTTTGCGTCTGCGGTAGGAGAGGTTAATGTTGTTGCCGAGATGAAGAGGGTCGGCGCAGTCATAGGCGGCGAAGGCAACGGCGGTGTCATTTATCCCGCGCTTCATTACGGTCGCGACGCCATAGCTGGGATAGCTTTATTCCTGACCTCGCTCGCTTTAAAAGGAGTGAAAATATCCGGGCTCCGTACCGGATATCCGGAATATTACATTTGTAAAAACAAGCTCGAGCTTGCATCTGAGGTTGATTTTGATGAAATTATCGATGTTTTAAAATGTGAATACTCCAGAGAACGGCTGACGGAAACAGACGGACTCAGGATAGATTTTACCGACGGTTGGATCCATCTGCGTAAGTCCAATACAGAGCCCATAGTAAGGATTTATTCGGAAGGGGATGATAAGGAATCTGCCGGAAAATTTGCCTTACAAGTTATGGATTTAATTAATAGAATGATGTAAATTATTACATAAATTAAAATTATTTAAAGTTATGGTTAAGACATATATTGCACAAAACAAAGAGCGTTTTCTGGAGGAACTTTTCGAATTGCTCCGCATACCGTCGGTAAGCGCCCAGAGCGAACATAAACCCGATATGGTGAGGACAGCTGAATGGCTGAAAGATGCTTTACTGAAATCAGGAGCAGATAAAGCGGCGGTTATGCCTTCCGAGGGCAATCCCGTTGTGTACGCGGAGAAGATCATAGACCCGTCCAAACCTACCGTACTCGTTTATGGACACTATGACGTTATGCCGGAAGATCCTATCGACGAATGGAAAACCGACCCCTGGGAGCCTGTAGTAAAGGATAACAGGATTTACGCCAGAGGAGCAAACGACGACAAGGGCCAGCTTTATATGCATGCGAAAGCATTCGAAACGATGGTCGCTACCGGTACGCTTCCTTGTAATGTGAAATTCATGTTGGAAGGCGAGGAGGAGATAGGTTCGCCAAGCCTTTATAAGTGGTGCCGGGATAATAAGGAGCTTGTTGTGGCCGATATTATTTTGGTTTCCGATACGAGCCTTATTTCATGGGAAACCCCGTCTATTACATGTGGTTTGCGCGGGTTATGTTATATGCAGGTTGAAGTCACTGGGCCAAACAAGGATCTTCATTCCGGCCTTTACGGCGGAGCGGTTGCCAATCCCGCTAATGTCTTGACAGACCTGGTTTCTTCCCTTATAGACGAGCACGGCAAGATAACGATTCCTGGATTTTACGATGACGTGCGTGAGCTATCACCTGCTGAGCGCGAAGCCCTGAATCAGGCTCCTTTCTCTGTGGAGGAATATAAAAAGGCGCTTGACGTAAAGGAGCTTAAAGGCGAAGAAGGATATACCACGATGGAACGGACCGGTGTCCGCCCGTCATTGGACGTAAACGGTATCTGGGGCGGCTATACCCTTGAGGGGACGAAAACTATAATTCCTTCGAAAGCGTCGGCCAAGATATCTATGCGCCTTGTGCCGCATCAGAACCACATCAAGATAGCCGAATTGTTCGAAAAACATTTCCGCGCTATAGCCCCCGATTACGTTAAGGTGAATGTTAAAGCCCTTCACGGCGGGCAGCCTTATGTTTCCCCTACAGACCTGCCCGCGTATAAGGCGGCGGAGAAAGCTATGGAGGCTACATTCGGCAAGAAACCGCTTCCCTTTTATTCGGGTGGCAGCATTCCCATAGTAAGCGGATTCGAGGACATACTCGGGCTTAAATCGATACTTATTGGATTCGGGCTCGATAAAGACGCCATACATTCGCCGAACGAGAGCTACGGGCTTGACAATTTTTACAGGGGTATAGAAACGATAACGCTTTTCTATAAGTATTTTGCGGAAAATTCCGGAAAATAAGTCATGCTCTGTCTGTAATTGTATTCACATAAATACAGGGCCGGATATATCCGGCCCTGTATTTATGTGAATACTGGAAGTTATTATGCAAATATTATATTTCATCACATCGGACAGTGTTGTCGCACCGGTAAATATTTATTGTGATCACGCAAAGCCTTTAGAGCTCACTATGCGAATATTACACTATTCTACTTCAATAGTTGGAATAGCTCCTCGGCCGTGTCTGCGTTGTCCGGCAGTTTCTCCTCCGTAGTCATCCATTCTACTATGCCGTTTTCATCCACGATATAAACCCGCGGCACATATTTCTCGGCGAATTTATTGTATGTTTCCTTCAGTTGATCCAGGTAATAAGGCATGGTTACGCCGTTTGAAGAAAAATATTCGTCAACAGTATCCATGCTTTCACCACGGTTTACGATGATGAGTCGGTAATTGTCGTCATTGCTGACTTTTTCCCATACACCCTGCATCACGGGAGTGACTTTTTTGCAGTCACCGCATGTAGTAATGAAAAAATAGATCAAGGAGCGCTTGCCGGCCAGATCGGCCGATACAAGCTGCCGGTTGTCGCTGGAGGTAAGCGTGAATTCAGGAATTTTATCGCCCACCAGTATTTTACTTGCCTTCATGTATTCATCCTCGTAGGAGGTGTTTACGCACGAAGAGGCGAGAGCCGTAAAAGCAATTGTAAGAAAAAATGCCGTTATCTTTTTCATGGCCGGAAGTCTTAATAATTAGGTTGCACGTGTGCAAATTTACTTAATTTTCCTGTTTATTATAAGTAACAGGCAGGATTTTGTAATGTCGGGGAAAAAACGTATTTTTGAAGATTGATAGTGCGCAGGGAGGTCTGCGCATGAAAATCTCTGGCAAACAATAACTAATATTAAATAAGAGTATGAAATTCGTTATCTCAAGTTCGGCGCTGTTGTCTTTTCTTTCGACCACGGCCAAGGTAATCAGCAGTAAAAACACGCTCCCCATACTGGAGTATTTTCTTTTCGAATTGAAGGATGGCCAGTTGAAGGTCACTGCTTCCGACCTGGAAACGACCGTGACAGGTACGATCAAGCCCGATAAGATAGAAAAGGAGGGTGTTATAGCTACTCCCGTGAAGTTGCTGCTCGATTCCCTTAAGGAATTTTCCGATCAGCCGCTCACTTTTGAAGCCAATGAGGATACGTGGGGAATAGAAATAAGTTGGAAGAGCGGGTCGATAACGCTTCCTGGTACCTCGGGCCTCAGCTATCCTGCCGCCCCGCAGTTGTCGGATGAAAAGCAGGAAATGAGTGTGGATGTCGATATTCTTATCAACGGCATAAATAAAACCATCTTCGCTACCGCTGACGACGAGCTCCGTCCGGTTATGAACGGTGTCTATACCGCAATTGAGCCGGGTAAATATACTTTTGTGGCTACGGATGCGCATAAACTCGTGAAGTATACGGTAAGCGAAGAAGGTGGGGCCGTCAACGCTTCGTTCATATTGCCGAAAAAGCCTGCCAACCTGCTCAGAACTATCCTGCTTAAGGAAGAAGAGCCGGTAAATGTCGGGTTCGATTCCAAGAACGTTATGTTCACCCTGAAGAACAGTACGCTTATCTGCCGCCTTATAGAGGGTAATTACCCCAACTACAACGGCGTTATTCCCGCCAATAATCCCAACAAACTGATCGTCGACAGGATAGAGTTACTGAATGGTATCAAGCGTGTTGCCGTTTGCTCTAACCAGGCTACAAACCTTATTAAATTCGATATTGCCGACAACAGGATAGACCTTACCGCACAGGATCTGGATTTCTCTTACTCGGCGCGCGAAAGCCTTTCATGCAGTTACGAAGGTGATCCGATAACCATAGGTTTCAAATCGACTTTCCTGGTGGAGATACTTTCGAACATAGACACGCCCAGTGTTATCATAGAGCTCGGCGATTCGACCCGTTCAGGGGTTTTCAAACCTCTCTATGACGAACCGCAGCCCAGCGATACGGTAATGATACTCATGCCTATGCTTATTAACGCATAGAGACCGATCCGATGAAGCTTAACCTGAAAAGGCCGGTCGTCTTTTTCGACCTTGAAACTACCGGAGTCGACCCTGCGAAAGACCGCATAGTGGAGATTTCCCTCGTAAAAATAATGCCCAACGGCGATGAGGAGATAAAAACGAGGAGAGTCAATCCAGGCATGCATATTCCGGAGCAGGCATCTGCCATTCACGGCATTTATGATGACGATATTAAGGACGAACCGCGTTTCGAGCAGATTGCCAAATCACTTGCATCTTATATCGACGGTTGCGATCTGGCAGGTTATAACTCCAATAAGTTCGATATTCCGGTACTTGTGGAAGAATTCCTGCGTGCAGGAGTAGATGTTGATCTAAAGAAAAGGAAATTTATCGACGTACAGAATATATTCCATAAAAAAGAGCAGCGTACCCTGGTAGCCGCCTATAAATTCTATTGTGACAAGGAGCTCGAGCAGGCCCATTCAGCCGAAGCGGATACCCTTGCCACTTATGAAGTACTCAAGGCGCAGCTCGACCGTTATCCCGACCTGCAGAACGATATGGAATTCCTTGCGGCGTACACCGAGCAAAATGCCTGTGCAGACTATGCAGGCAGGATACTGTACGACAAGGACGGGGTGGAGGTGTTCGGTTTCGGCAAGCATAGGGGCAAGCCCGTAGCGCAGGTTTTCCGTGACGAGCCGAGCTATTATTCATGGATGATGGAAGGGGATTTTCCCCAGTATACCAAAAAAGTCATTACTGAAATTCGCCTTAGGGATGCTGCCCTGAATAAAAAATAAGGCCGTGAAGAAAGTTTTTGCCATACTTGCTTTTTTGTTTGCAGCACAGCTTTGCGAGGCGGCGGCGCAAAGGCCTAATACCATATCCACCGAGGTGGTGTCGATAGACGGCAGCGAGTACTACGTACACCAGGTGAGGGAAGGAGAAACGCTTTCTTCACTGGCGCGCATTTACGACGTGAGCATAAAGGACATAGAGGGAGACAATCCCATTATCGTCCGCGAAGGAGGCCTTAAAGCGGGGCAGGTAATAAGGATCAGGTGTGAAACCCTCCCCGAACTTAGAATGAGCCGGAGGCAGTATAATATGACTTTCGATGAGCATGTCGTGGAAAAAGGCGAGACCGCATATTCGATAGCGAGGCGGTACCTTCTGTCGCTGACAACACTGGTGGAAGATAATCCGGGTTTGGATCCGGCGAATATACAGGCGGGATTGAAACTTAGGATACGGAAAGCCGTAAGCGGGGAAAGTTCCCCTGAATCCATACGCGCCGAGATTGGCTCGATTTCAAACACTCTTAACCGGCTTTCGGAAGACTATTTTTATCATGTCGTCGATATAGGGGAAACTATTTACTCCCTCAGCAAGGAGTGGGGTATAGAAGAGAGTGTTATCCTGGCTAACAACGATATTTCTGGCGGACTTAGGGCAGGAACTATTCTAAAGGTTCCGGTGCAGGGCAGGGAAGAGCTCAAAACACAGCTCGTGGAAGTGCCGCTGGATCCCGATGACAATTACGACAACCAGCCGCCACTCACTTATACATACGAAGGCAGGCTCGACATTGCCATGCTCCTGCCGTTATGGGATAACGGTGTACGCAGTAATTTTATAGAGTTTTACCAGGGGGCCCTCCTGGCTCTGGAAGACTTCAAAACGAGCGGCTATTCGATTAACTTCGACCTTTACGATACAGAGCGTTCGATGGAAAAAGTGGAGGGCCTGGTCCGGTCTGGCGCGCTGAATAATGCAGACCTTATAATCGGTCCCGTTTACGAGGAGGAATTCGAGGCGGTCGCCGGCTTTGCCCGTGGCAGGAACATACCGGTAGTGTCGCCGCTCTCTTCGCTCAACCGCCGCTACGGAGGCCATGTTTACCAGATGCCTCCCGCCCAGGAGAATAAGTACGACAAGATAAAGGATATATTTACACCTGACAAAAACATAGTGTTGATCTCCACTGAAGATAACGACGATGAATTCGAACGGGATATGGTTCAGTTGATAGGTTCGGCACCCTACCAGCGGCTTCGTTTTACCAAAGGCCTTCCTTCGGAATATATGGATTCGCTTGTAGTAAGCACATCAAGGAGCAATATTATTGTTGTTACGTCAAGGGACGAAGTCGGTGTGGATATGGTTCTGGCTACGATAAGTTCCATCCAGAACAACCGCAAGGCGCGTTCCATGCGGACTGCTCCAATTCAGGTTATAGGCAATTCGCGCTGGACGCGGCACTCGCTGGTCGACAGGAACCTGTTTTTCAAGCTGAATGTTACTTTCGTCGCCTCCTACCATGCGGACAGGAGTAACGAAATGGTGAATAATTTCGACAGGCGTTATATCGCCGCATTCAGTACGGTGCCTTCGCTATATTCATACAGGGGATATGACGCCGTGCGGATGTTCGCCGAGGCTATGCTTAACGGAAACCGCTTTACGGGGTTCGATGACAAACTGAATTCAGCGGGCCGGCCCTTGCAGACGTCATACGCATTCAGACGTAACGAGCGCGGGTTTATGGAAAACATGAACTGGTCGCTTGTTAAGTATAGGGATAACTACACCATTGAAGTCAGGTAGCTGCTCTATATACTTTCTTAATACTTTCACCTAAACGGTTAACTAAAAACTGTAAAGGAAGTATTTGGCAGTCTTCACCAGGAAATAATTTTCGGTTTTATCGGGAAGGGAATGTTCAATATCCTTTTTTGAGCATATTATCGAAGTATTCGATTGTTTTCAGCAATCCCTCACGTAATTTTATTACGGGCTCCCATCCTTTCAGCTTTTCGCGGGCCTGCGATATATCCGGTTGGCGCTGCCGGGGATCGTCCTCCGGCAGAGGCATGAAAATGATCTTTGAGCCCGCTCCGGTCAGGGTAATAATTTCATTGGCCAACTGCAACATGGAAAATTCATCGGGATTCCCCAGGTTCACAGGGCCGTAAAAATCATTACCGGTGCCCATCAGGCGCATAAGTCCTTCCACCAGATCGTCTATATATTGGAAACTACGGGTTTGTGAGCCGTCGCCGTATATGGTCATATCGTCACCGCGCAGTGCCTGCATTATAAAATTAGAAACCACACGGCCGTCGTCGGGTCTCATGCGCGGGCCGTAAGTATTGAATATGCGCGCTATCTTTATGTTGAGGCCGTGCTGCCTCCTGTAATCCATAAAAAGGCTCTCGGCGCACCTCTTGCCTTCGTCGTAACACGACCTTATTCCTATGGGGTTGACATTGCCCCAGTAGGTTTCTTTCTGCGGATGTATGTCGGGGTCGCCGTATACTTCGGAGGTAGATGCCTGGAGTATTTTCGCGCCGGTTCTTTTGGCGATCCCCAGCATATTGTAGGCGCCCAGGACTGAGGTTTTTGTGGTCTTGATAGGATTTATTTGATAATGGATCGGCGAAGCGGGACACGCGAGGTTATATATCTCCGATATATCTTCTTCGGGATAGTAAGGCTCGGTCACATCATGTTCGATCAGCTCGAAACGGGGATGAGATTCGATATGCGCGATATTGATTTTTTGTCCGGTAAAGAAATTATCCAGGCATATTACCTCCCGCCCGTTATCGAGGAGTTTCTCGCAGAGGTGCGAACCGATAAATCCGGCTCCGCCCGTGACCAGTATCTTTCCCATTATGCATATAGTTTGGATACAAATATAATACAAGCCGCGAAGAAAACGGGAGTTTGCCGCAGTTTTCCCACACGTATTCCATTCCTGGGAATATACATATCCTTCAGAACACAATAAAACCGCTGGAGCTCCAGCGGTTTTATTGTATATTTTATGTGTTTAGTACGTCATTCCTCTTCCTCAAGGTCGGGATCGCCCATTACCACGAAGGTAAACATTACCGGAGTATATACTTTTACTTCCGGAACAGGTTCAGTCACCTCTTCATTCTTGGCAGATGCACCCATAAAATACATCATATTCCAGTAGTCTTCGGAGCTGTAATACAGGGATTCCTGCCCGCTCTCCCCCATCATGTAGGACAGTAGAAGCAAGGCCGCGAAGTCATCGCCATCTGTGGATATTTTAGTTGTCCTGTAGCCCGGTTTGCCCTTGTCCTGGTATGCGTAATCCGAAATTGTAACGACCCTTACGCTGTCGCCATACCGCAATTCGGGAATAAGGAAAGAGAAAGTCAATTCAGGCATCGATTCCGGATTCATATCTTTTTTCCGTGTCATCGTGAGTGCAGCGGTGGGATCGTACTTTCTTACTTCGCCGAAACTGTTTACCCATACCGTATCTATATTGGTATCGAATACGGCACCGTCGTCGGCGTAACGCCCCACGAAATGAAACTTCACATTTTTATCTACGGGTATCGTATCGGATTTTTCCTCCCTTTTAAGTATCTGCATGTAAAAATGATCCTTGATGGCCATTAATTTACCGGGATTTTCCTCTTTCCACCTGAGAGCAATCTCCTGCACAATATCTTTTTGCCTCTGTTTCGGATCCGTTATCACTTCCTTGGCAACCAGGCCGTCGAGTATTAGCGGAGAGTACGCCCCCAGAGAGTATTGTCCCCCATAGCCGTATGAATTCTGCAGAGAACCGCCCCCGTATCCGTACTTGGATGGTATATAAAGCCTGCGAACCTCGCCTTCTTTCATGTCGATATACCCGTAATACATTCCCTGCATGGCGCTCATGGCGGTAATATCGTCAGGTATGCCCATGTAGTCGGGTACGTACCTGGTGTATTTTGAGTATTGACCCTGTTGGCGGGCGACATCTTCATCCCTGTTGTATATAATGTTACCGTCGAGATCTTTTATGGTATAGTCGGCAAAAATCCAGTTGGTATGGCTAATCTTCTTAGCCCCTGGTTGGGCGGGCTCGATGACTTCGTAATATATGTCGTAGTCGCCTAATTTCTGGGCGTGCGGGACATATTTCGCTATCCAGGAGTCCAATGCCCTCTGCTCAATCGTGTCGTCGTCTTCCGTGACTTGCTTGGCACAGGATACAAGGGTTGCCGACATCGCTATTGCAATAATGATCGGCCGGATCTGTAATTTCATATTTGTCAATAATATTGTATTATTAGGCTATGTTTTCTCCTTAGTCTTCAGGCAGGTTTTCGTCGTTTACACTGGTCACCATGATTACGCAGTACAACATTTTGTCGGATCCTACAATACCTATTTCCGCTTTACCGTAACCCATCCCCGAAGGGACTATGATTATGGCGGTATCGCCCAGCCTGCACCCGGGTAAGGATACGTCTATCCCGCGTATTATATCCTTGTTGCCGACCGTAATGCGTATAGGGCCTTCGGGCCAGTATTCAGTATTGATGTTTTCGTTGATAAGACTCTTATCGTTTGTATAGATAAGGTTGTCGGCGGAAAGCGCGGATCCGGTGAAAGTGTATATTGCAAACATCAGGGCTATTTCATCGCCGTCATTTACGACAGGGGGATTGTAGGTATTGCCTTCGATGATATCAAAATAATTGCCCGTAATTACCCTGTAAACCCCTTCGGTCACGGTATAATCGTCTTCTGTGTAATTTTGGGGGGGGCCTGTAAG
>CAKUKW010000004.1 GCA_934663885.1 uncultured Tidjanibacter sp. | reverse complement strand
CTCCGTCTGGCGGCTGGAGGTTTTCCATGCTTTCGTGCAGCTTAGCCACATCAAGTTCCCGGATTTCGCCGTCTTCCCCCGTGACATAAACGAAGTAGGTGTTGTCCGTGCAGCTTATATCCTGGCCTGAAGCTCCGGTATAGGCCTCCGTAACCTTGATGTCCAGTTTCTCTTCGAGCTCCGACACAGCTTCGCGGATAGCCTTGGTCACTTGCTCGATATTGACCACTTCGCCGCGGATCATTCCTTCCATCGGCTTTGTTACCACCTCCAGAACATTCAGCTTTCCGTCGGGCTCCCTGCTCCCTGCGGCGGCTTTAACGCTGGCGGACCCGAGGTCCACCGCTATGATATAATTGTTCTTGTTCATACTTTTACGTCCTCCGGGACGGTTTTATATTTTATATTATTTATTTGCAGACTATCTGGTTGTCGTATTTAAGGTTTATCCGGCTCCACTTTCCCCATCCTTCGGCGGGAGCGGCCTGGCGGTAAAAAAGCATCAGGTTATCCAGTTTTTTTTCATACCCGTCCAACCGGCCAAGGACGACCAGATGATCGCCCGCGCGGGGAATGAGTTCGACTTCCGGCTCACGCTGCAAATAATTACCGCGGCCGCTGCGTGCCGGCTCCGTAACGTTTATCTGTACGATTTGTGAGCGCCAGAATTCACTCTCCCCGATATAATTTACAAAATTAATGAGTTTACACAGAAATATATAATTTTTGTCGGACTTTTTTTCCTCCTCTTCGGCGTACCTGTCGAGCCCGCCCGCAAATCCCCTATCAAAAGGCAGGCCAAAATCCCCTGTTATTATGGGGATATATTGTGTAGGATATCCCGCACGGGGCAATATATAGCCGTCTGCAGTCATATAAAAGTCATATCCCTTGTCGGTAATGATTCTGGCTGCCGGCCGACGCTGGCTGACCGAAACGTATACCGTTCCCTCCAAATCCACATAAGTAGAGGCTTCCGAAACCGATCCGCGGCTGCGTACCGCCTTAGTTATCTCGCGGGCGTCCACTTCACTCACCCGTTTCCCTACAGGGTTCAGGCCGTCCGTGTCTATCCATTCTTCGATCATTTCTGTACTTACAAGGTTCATAGCAGCGCTATCGGTAACTTTAACTGCAAGTTTTTCTATTACCACTTCATCGCGCCGGCGGCTGCTCATATCCGACGACCATACTATGTAAAGTACTATGGCCGCCCACACAAGCAGTGATATAACTATTGCCCAGAAACGCTTCATTCCGTATCTTTTGTTTT
Organism: uncultured Tidjanibacter sp.; assembly: GCA_934663885.1. Taxonomy (GTDB): domain Bacteria; phylum Bacteroidota; class Bacteroidia; order Bacteroidales; family Rikenellaceae; genus Tidjanibacter. Next base: position 24,518 of record CAKUKW010000004.1, on the reverse strand, counting down.
TTCGTTAAAGCGGCGCGCTATTTCGCCGCAATAATTCTCGATATCGCCCGCGCCCGTGGTCAGTAGGACATCTACCGCCGAGTGTTCCAATTCCTGCGCTATCTTCTCTTTCGGCACCGTGCGATACGGCACAGTAAGCAGGTCGCCGATTAGTTGCGAGCTCACCCCCTCGATAGGCTCCTCGCGAGCCGGATATACCGGCACCAGCACTACTTCGTCCGCCAGCGAGAGCGCCCCGGCGAATTCCCTGTAGAAATCCCGTGTGCGCGTATACAAGTGGGGTTGGAAAACGACTGTCAGCCTGCGCCCGGGGAACATATCCTTAACAGAGGTTATAACGGCCCGCAGCTCCTCGGGATGGTGTGCATAATCGTCCATGTAAACCAACTCCGGCGTATTGATATAAATATCAAAACGCCTGCGCACCCCTTCGAAAGTTACCAGCGCCTCTCTTAGTTTGTCGTCTTCGAACCCGGGCACCCACGCCATAGCCACGGCTGCCACTGTGTTCTCTATGTTTATTTTTCCGGGGATGCCGAGCGTGCAGTCCTTTATCGTCCGGTCGGGACATACGATGTCGAAACGATATTTTCCTCCTCCTGCGGGCCGGATGTCCGATCCATGGAAGTCAGCATCGCCCTCGAGCGAGTATGTGTATATTTTTATGTCCTGATTTGTGATTTTAACCTCCGCTCCCTTGTGTATTATAAGCGCGCCGCCCGGTTTGATCTGCCTGACAAACTGGGCGAAGGCCGCTTTGAGTTCTTCGTGCGTCCCGTAAATATCGAGGTGGTCGGCGTCGGCGGATGTAATAACCGCCACGTCGGGATGCAGCCTCAGGAAAGAGCGGTCGAACTCGTCGGCCTCCACCGCCATGCGTTCGCCTCCGCCCGACACGAAATTACCGCCGAAGTTCTTGGAAATGCCGCCGAGGAAGGCCGAACCACCTCCGCCTGCAATGTGGTTTATCCATGCCAGGAGGGTAGTAGTGGTGGTTTTTCCGTGCGTACCGGCAACAGCCATAACATATTTACCCTGAGAAATGACCCCAAGTATCTCCGAGCGTTTCAGTACCGTGAAACCCTTTTCGCGGAACCATACTAGCTCGGCATGGTCGTGGGGCAGCGCGGGTGTATAGACTACCAGCGTTTCGGCCGGATTACGGAATCCCGGGCCGATCAGGTCGGAATTTTCCTCGTAATGGATGTCGGCGCCGTCTTCGGCCAGTCCGTGCGTCAGGAGCGTTTCCGTGCGGTCGTAACCGCCCACATGTTTGCCTTCGCGCATGAAATGGCGGGCCAGGGCGCTCATACCTATGCCGCCTATACCAAGGAAATATACGTTCCTGTATGTGGTTTTTTCCTCCATCTCTTTTTACGAGTTATTCCGCGTATTATTTACCTGTCCAGGCTTTCTTATCTTATCCGGCGATGCCGTCAGTTTTTCCGTAAGTTCAATGATATATCCCGCCACCCTGTCGGCGGAGTCGGATATGCCCAGTTTCTTTATGTTCTCCTCCAGCACTAACTTTTTGGGCCCGTTCGCCGAAAGTGCCAGTGCCGTCGGAATGACATCTTCAGCGGCCATCCAGTCGTTTATCATCAGTGCGGCCTCTTTCTCGGCCAGCGCCATCGCGTTTTTCGTCTGGTGGTCTTCGGCTACATTGGGCGAAGGTACGAATATTACAGCTTTCCCCTGCAGGCAGAGCTCCGAAACCGTCCCCGCACCCGAGCGCGATATGACGACGTCGGCCGCCGAGTAGGCATAATCCATACGGTCGATGAACGGCCCGTACCATATATTTTTATAGTTGCGTCCTCTCATGAAATCTTCCATTTCCCGCTGGTATATCTTTCCCGTCTGCCATATTACCTGCACGCCGGGATTGGCTCCCAGCTCGTCCGCCCACTTTTTCATCATGTCGTTCAGGGTGCGCGTACCCAGGCTTCCGCCTACGATAAGTATTGTGCACCGACCCTCTTCCAGCCCGAAATAAGTAAGCGCTTCGGCCCGGGGAGCGGTAGAGCAAAAGTTTCCCCGCAGCGGGTTGCCGGTGAAAACTATCTTCCCGGAAGGGAAGAAGCGCTCCATGCCGTCGTAGGCCACGCATATCCTGCGCGCACGTTTTGCCAGTTTCTTGTTTGCTACCCCGGCGTAGGAGTTCTGCTCCTGTATAAGGGTTGGTATTCCCGCTTTTTGTGCGGCCCGAAGTATGGGGTAACTCGCATATCCGCCGAACCCCGCCACTGCGTCGGGAGCGAAATCCTTTACCACTTTCCGGGCTTTACTGTTGCTGCGCATCAGTTTAAATGGAAACGTAATATTTTTCAACAGTTTTTTCCTTTGTATACCCGCCACCGGCAAACCCACGATATCGTAACCGAGGGCCGGGACCTTTTCCATTTCCATTTTCCCCTCGGCGCCCACGAAAAGTATTTCCACACCCTCGCCCAACCTTCTGCGCAGAGCTTCGGCCACCGCTACCGCCGGATAAATATGGCCTCCCGTACCGCCGCCGCTGAGTATTATTTTCAATTTCTTTTCCATCTATCCGTAATTTTAAGAAAGCGATTCACCTTTCGGCCTGTCGAGGGTGTTATTGGCGGTCTGGCGGCTCACGCCGAGTATCATGCCCAACGCGAAAAGCGTAAAGACGAGCGACGAGCCGCCCTTGCTTATGAGCGGAAGCTGCTGCCCCGCCACAGGGAACAACCCCACCGTAACCAGCATGTGCATTATGGCCTGTATGGTTATCATAACCCCCAGGCCCAGTATCAGCAGGCTCGGGAAAGCCGTGCCGCACATCTTGAATATCTGTATCGTGCGGAAGAAGAGCCACAGGTAAAGGAGCATTATGAGCAACCCCCCTATCGCTCCGTACTCCTCTACAAGGAAAGCGTACGCGTAGTCTTTCTCGGCCTCCGGCAGTTTCGAGCGCAGTGTACTCATCCCTGGCCCTTTACCCAGTATTTCGCCCGAGGCGATTGCCATCTTGGCCGTCACCGCCTGCTCCGACTCGACTATAGGCTTTCCCCTCTCGTCATAATCCTTTATCGGCGGGCTGTAAATTTCGAGCGAATCGCGCTTGCCGTCGGGATCGGTCACGGTTATATATCTTGAATGCTTGACGTGCATCTCAGGTGTGAACTTAGCCATTCGGCTCTGGCCGGTATGGCTCCTGCCGAGGCCCGACAATAGTAATATGACCCCGGCCACGGCCCCGATACCGACTATCTTCCACAGATCCTGCGCCCGTACGCGGCCTATGAACAGCATTATGAAACACGTTGCGCCTATGATCAGGGTGGTGGAGTTGCCCACCGCGAAGAACGTGAGCACGCAGGTCACCAGTATCGGCCCCAGTATGGGAATGGTCTGTTTCGTGAATATGTCTATATTTTCCTGCCCGTTGCGCTTCCACTCGGACGGGCGGAAACTGGGAAGTATCTTCATCTTGTTGATGTTCTTCTGCCGGCCGGCCAGCTGCATGGCAAGTAGCATGACCATGCCTATCTTGAGTATCTCGAGCGGCTGGAACGAAAAGCCGAAGAACGAGAGGTCGCGGGTGCTCGAAGCCCCTATGGATTTCCCGTAAAGCAGCGCGGCGAATGTCAGGATAAGTCCCGCCCACCACACTATTTTCGCAACCTTGCGGTAGAACTGGTATTTTATGATGTGTACGAGCCAAAGCGCCGCAATACCAATGCCTATGAAAATAAGCTGCTCGACCAACGTCCTGGCCGGATTGTCGACCTTGTAAACCTGTGCTGAGAACGTAACGAATATGGAGAAAATAAGCAGGGCGATGATTATTATCCACAGCACGGCATCGCCGCCGAAAAGACGCCATTTGCGTTTTCCTTTACCTTTATGGGAAGCAGTGGCTGTTTTCCCCTCTTCTGTGCCGCTTATATCCGCGGCTGCGTCTTCGGCATCTTCACATTCTTCTTCGGAGTCCTCCTCTTCATCCTCATCCTCTACGTCGTCTTCATCCTCATCATCGTTCTCATCATCGTCAAGCTCGAACTCGGTGTCCTTTTCCACGGGCAGGTCGTGCGGCTTTTTCTCACGCACGGGCTCCTCCTCGTCGTAGAGGTAGATCACGGCCTCCTCTTCGACTACCGTATTTTCCGTGTCCTCTTCACCGGATATGATGATAAAATCGTCGTCTTCGCTATGTTTTTTCATCGCCTGTTCCTTTCTAACTTATTTACCGCCGCCTTGAACTGACGCCCCCTGTCCTCGTAATTTTTGAAAAGGTCGAAGCTTGCGCACGCAGGCGAAAGCAGTACCGTATCACCTTTGCGGGACGCTTCTGTGACGGCAGCCATCGCTTCTTCCAGCGAATGTGTATCGTAGACTACTGGGACGAGGCCACCGAAAGCCTCTTTCAGTTTGGTATTGTCGGCCCCCATGCACACAAGGGCCTTAACCTTTTGGCGGGCAAATTCTTTCAGAGGGCCGTAGTCATTGCCCTTGTCGGTGCCGCCGGCTATCCATACTACCGGCCTTTTCATACTCTCCAGTGCATACCATGCCGAATCCACATTTGTCGCCTTGGAATCGTTTATGTATTCCACACCTCCGACCCAGGCCACAAACTCCATCCGGTGCTCGACCCCTGCGAAATTATAAATTGTTTCTCTTATCACATCTTCGTTCACACCTGTCGCCATCGCCGCCATCGCCGCCGCCATGGCATTATAGGCGTTGTGCAGGCCTTTTATCTTCATCTTCGCGGTATCCAATTCCAGTTCCCTGCCGCCTGCGCGCGCTGTAAATGTTCCGTCGTGCCGCAGGAAGGCTCCCCCCTGATACAACTCTTTCTTCGCCGAAAAAGGCAGCAATTTCATCTCCGGCCGCAGTTCCGATACTTTTTCCGCCACGGTTTTATCGTCGAGGCAAAATATGAAAACGTCTTCGGGCCGCTGGTTCCGTATTATGCGAAACTTACTGTCGGCATAGCTCCCGAAGTCGTAGCCGTAGCGGTCGAGGTGGTCGGGTGTGATATTCATCAGTATGGCTATGTCGGCCCTGAAAGCAAACATCCCGTCGAGCTGGAAACTGCTGAGCTCCAGCACATACCATTCGCGGTCGGAAGTTGCCACAGTATATGCGAAACTCTCTCCTATATTGCCTCCTGCCGCCACGCCATAACCTGCGGCCCGGAGTATTTCGTAAATCAGGGTCGTGGTGGTGGTTTTACCGTTCGAACCGGTGATGCATATCGTTTTCCCTCTCGTGAACCGCCCCGCGAACTCTATTTCCGATATGACCGGCATGCCCTTGTCAGAGAGCGCTTTCACTACCGCCGCCGTATCGGGTATGCCTGGGCTTTTTATTACAAGGTCGGCGTTCAGTATAAGCTCCGGAGTATGTCCCCCCTGCTCGTAGGGTATGCCGTACTCTTCGAGTTTGCGGGCGTATTTCTCCTCCAGCGTGCCAAGGTCGGATAGAAAGACGTCGTATCCCTTTATCCTTGCCAGCACCGCCGAGCCGTATCCGCTTTCACCTCCCCCAAGTACTACCACGCGCATCTCTACCTGATTTTAAGCGTTACTATCGAAAGGGCAGCCAGCAGTATCTGCACGATCCAGAAACGGACCACTATCTTATTCTCCGGAATGCCTTTCTTCTGGTAATGGTGGTGCAGGGGCGCCATGAGGTAATAGCGCCTGCCTTCGCCGTATTTTTTCTTCGTGGCCTTAAAATATGTGACCTGTATAACTACCGAAAGGCTCTCCATGAGGAAGACGCCGCACAATACCGGGAGCAGCAACTCCTTGCGTATCAGCAGCGCGAATACTGCTATTATGCCACCGATGGCGAGGCTGCCCGTATCGCCCATGAATACCTGAGCGGGGTACGAGTTATACCACAGGAACCCTATCAGCGCCCCGACCATCGCAGCGGCGAAGACAGTTAGCTCCCCGCTTCCGGGTATATACATTATGTTGAGGTAGTCCGAGTATATGATGTTGCCCGACAGATAGGCGAACGCTCCCAGAACAACTACGATTATGGCCGACACCCCACCGGCAAGCCCGTCGAGCCCGTCGGTCAGGTTGGCGGCGTTGGATATCCATGTTATGATGAATATGGCGACTATTATATAGATTATCCATGTAACTATGTCGCCCCACGGTTTATCCGACGGAACGAGCCAATGGTAGTCGAATTCGTTGTTCTTGACGAACGGTATGGTAGTCTTGGTGTTCTTTTGCCTCTCGGCTTCTACACGGACATCGCCCGAATATCCTTCGGTACCGTTCTCACCCACCTCTACGGTCTCGCCGGCCGTAACCGTCATTCCTGCCGGCTGCTCGGGAAGCTGTGGTTTTTCGACTATGACTATTTCCTGGCTGAAGCACATCACGGTTCCGACTATTATGCCGAGTCCGACCTGCCCTATAACCTTGAATTTTCCTTTCAGGCCGCCTTTGAGTTTGCGGAAGACTTTAATATAGTCGTCCATGAAGCCGATCACGCCGAGCCAGACTGTGGCTATTATCATCACCTGAACGTAAATATTCGACAGGTCGCAGAAGAGCAGTACGGGAATGAGCAATGCTGCCAGGATGATTATACCGCCCATCGTAGGCGTGCCCGATTTTTCCATCTGCCCTTCGAGCCCGAGGTTGCGTACGCTTTCGCCTATCTGCCGCCTGCGAAGGAGGCGGATGATTTTCTTGCCGAACAGGATGCCGATCAAAAGGGCTACCACTATCGCCCCTACAGAGCGGAATGAGATGTACTGGAACAGCCCCGCACCGGGAAAATTAAACTGGGATTCGAGATAATCGAGCAGATGGTATAGCATTCCGTATTGATTTTATTTATTAAAATATTTTAATATCTCTTCCCTGTCATCCAGGTGGTGTGTTTCCCCCTTTATGACCTGGTATGTTTCATGTCCTTTGCCTGCGATGAGTATTATATCGCCCGGGGCGGCCAGCGCCGCCGCCGTCTTTATCGCTTCGCGCCTGTCTGTAATGGAAAGGTATTTCCCCACGCCTTCAACCCCCGCTTTCATTTCCGACAGGATGGCTTCGGGATCTTCGCTGCGCGGGTTATCGGAAGTGAAGATCGCCATATCGGAGAATTCGGCAGCTATGCGTGCCATTTCCGGCCGCTTTGACCTGTCGCGGTCGCCCCCGCAACCCACGACGACAAATAGCCTTCCGGTGCCGCGGCGCATCCCGTTCACTGTGTCGAGCACGTTTTTCAGGGCGTCGGGAGTGTGGGCGTAATCTATTATCGCCGTAACCCCGTTAGCCGAGCGTACGGTTTCGAAGCGGCCCCTGACAGGAGTAAGGCTGCTTACGGCGGTCAGCGTTTCCTGTTTGTCTGCTCCCAGAAGGCGCGCCGCCGCGTACACGGCCAGCAGGTTGTAGGCATTGAACTTACCGAGGAATTTTACCCACACTTCCTCCCTGTCCACATCGAGCAGCATTCCTTCCGGCGTGTTTTCAAGTATGCGGACCTTATAGTCGTCGAACCCCCGCATGCCAAATGTCCGGGTCTGCGCCACAGTGTTCTGTATCATTACCGTACCGTTACGGTCATCGCCGTTTACAAGGGCGAAGGCCTCCCGCGGCAGGCTGTCGAAGAACGCTTTCTTGGCTTTGATATACTCTGCGAAAGTGCCGTGGTAATCGAGGTGTTCGTGGGTTATGTTGGTGAAAATCCCTCCGGTGAACGTCAGTCCGGCAATGCGACCCTGGACGACGCTGTGGGAGCTTACCTCCATAAAGCAGAATTCGCATCCGGCCTGTACCATATCTGCCAGCATAGCGTTGAGCCGCACGGCGTCCGGGGTGGTGTGCGAGGCTTCCACCGCCCTGCCGTCAATGACGTAGCTGACCGTCGAAATAAGCCCGCATTTATATCCCAGCCCGCGGAAGAGGTCGTAAAGCAGCGTTGCCACCGTGGTTTTTCCGTTCGTTCCGGTTACCCCCACCAGCCGCAGCTTACCGCTCGGCTCTCCGTAGAAACGGGATGCTATTTCGCCCAGAGCGCTCGAACTCTCAGTAACGAGGATATACGGTACCTTTTTATCGTTTTCTGCAGGAAACTCTTCACAGACTACGGCTGCCGCCCCTTTGGCGATAGCGTCGGCGATGTAACGGTGTCCGTCCGAGGCGGTTCCTTTTATAGCGAAAAACAGCTGCCCGGGCACGACCGCGCGTGAGTCGAACCCGAGCGAGGATATCTCCGCCGAGATATCACCGCAGACTTCGGCATCTGCAATGTCTTTTATAAGCTGTCCGAGTTTCATGGTTCTTTTCCTGTTTTTAGAAAAAATTAACTCCTGCGTCTCGTATCGGCCGGCTTCGGTTTTTCGGCGGGTACGAGCGTAAGGCTTACCTTGTGCCCGCGCGTTAACTCTTTTCCCGGCTCCACCGACTGTTTGATTACCCTTCCCACGCCGTTGAATTCCACATCGAGGCCCATACTTTCGAGAAGATAGAGGGCGTCTTTCAGTCCCATTCCCGTTACGGAAGGCATGATAAGGTGCCCCTCTTCGTTACCCTCAGCACTGAACGGGTTACGCGGCCAGTGGCCGCCCGGCGAAGCCTCCGGCAGGCCCAGCTCGCTGGCAACGATTTTCAACTCTTCAGGGTTTCCGCTTTTAAGGGGCGCCGTACCCGGATCTATCACCCTGTCGAGCGGCATCTTGCGGTCGGTCATCACCGTATTTACCTTATCCGCTATTGCTTTGAAAGCGGGCAGGGCGAGTTGGGCACCGTAGTAGGCGTTGCGGTTACCGGGGCCGTTGTATGTCCTGATCGCTACTATGCAGGAGTATTTTGGTTTTTCCACCGGAAAATATCCCACGAACGTTGCAAGGTAGCTCCTTCCGCCCTTGCTGTCCTGGTAGCCGCCGCCCGGGAATACCAGCTGAGCTGTACCCGTTTTTCCGGCGACGGTGTAATTGTTGTTTTTAAGCGCCGCCCCTGTTCCCCTTAGCACCACGCCCTCAAGGGTCGACCGGACAATAGCGAGCGTTTCGGGCGAGCAGATGCTGTCGTTAAGTATCTGAACCGGGTATTCCTCCACCACATCGTTGCCGTCCATCACGGCGGTAACCAGCCTCGGGCCTACCATCGTACCTCCGTTGGCCACCGCGTTATAAAGTATAAGCGTGTGTATGGGGGCTATTTCGATGGCGTAACCGTAAGCCATTTTCATGAGCGAAAGCACGTCCCAACCCGTTTCCCTGGCCCTCAGCGGGTCTTTGATGACCGGTTTGCGGCCGCCGACGAGCTGCATGTTTATCCTTTCGTCGAACCCCAGATTCTTCACGTAGTTCACGAACCGCTCGGGGTTATCCCTGTATTCTCCGTCGATGACCTTAACGAAACCTATATTAGACGACTCCTCCATCACCCCGCGGAGTGTGGTTTTCCCCACCGGATGGGAGTCAACGACGTCGTATGTCCGTGTGCGGTTCTTGGGTTGGTATTTATAGCGGCCGCTCTCGGTGCAGTCCACTTTCATGTTGATGTCGTAGCCCGCCTCGTCGAGGAGCGCCATAAGCGAAACGAGTTTGAAAGTCGAGCCGGGCTCGGTCATCATGGATATGGCGTGGTTCTCGTCGTCGTAAACTTCGCTCCCATGGCGCGTGAGGTTCGAAACGGCGCGTATCTCCCCTGTTTCGACATCCATAATGATGGCCGTGCCCGCCAATGCGTTGTGCTTCAGCATCTGGCTCTTGAGCTCCGTTTCGGCTATATCCTGCAAATCCACGTCCAGCGTTGTGACTATCGACAGTCCGTTCTTTACTTCGACATTCTCCTTGTCCTGTACGGGTACCCACACATCCCTGAAGAGGTGTACGTAACGGTTGCGGCCGTCGTATCCCCTGAGCTTGTCGTCGAAGGCGGCCTCGAGGCCGAGCGCGCGAACCGTATCCTGCCTGCCCTCGGGGCCTGTTACCTTCATCGGACGGCCAATGGTGCGCGAAGCGAGGTTGTCGTATGGCTTGAAGCGGTCGGGGTCTTTTTCATATTTGAACCCGCCCCCGAGCCTTCCCAGTTTGAATATGGGAAATGTGGCCATCCTGTCGAGTTCGAGTTGGTTGACCTTGTCCCTGAAAAGCTGCTGGTTCATGCGGCCGCTGCGGTCTGAATGGGCTACCTGCCATATTTCCTGCAGGCGGTTCTCGAAATAGGCCCGGGAATACCTGGGAAGCAAGTTATGGAGACTGTCGGCCAGCGCCCTGTAATTATTGTCGAAAGTGAGCGTATCGACCCGCGTGAAATCGAGCGATATGGTGTACGACGGCGAATCGGTGGCGAGTATCATGCCGTCGTGCGAATAGATATTACCCCTCGACGCCTTTACCGGAAGGGTTTTATAGCATATATAGTCGGTGCTGTTGCGCAGCACCCTGCCGTTCGGGCCGTACTGGGTGAGGAGTATCATGGCAAAAACCGCCACGCCCACGAGTGCGAAAGCGGCATAGAGCCACCTTACGCGTGTCATGATGCTTTTCTTGATCTGCTTTTTAGGGCGCTGGCCGTTGTCCGGTGTTTCTTTAGGGGGTGTCATTGCTGCTCGTATGTGTAGTGAGTTTCTTGGGCGGTTCGGTCGACTCCTCGAGCTCGAGCCCTCGCTCTTTTACTTCCCTGAGGATGTAGCTCGGGCGCGAATTGGTTTCCCGTATCGAAGAGAATACCACGGCGCGCGAACGCTCTTCGTTCAGCTCCAGCCTGCGGGCAATCTCCTCGCGCTGCAGCCGCTGGTGGTAAAAGTGGTGCGAGATATAAATGAAAACAAGAAGGCAGCAATAGATGGCGAGCGGGTACCAGCGCTTGAGCCACAGCAGCGCGTCGCCCGTTATAATCGGGGCTACTACTGTTGCTTTGCGTTTCTTCGTGCCGCTTTTGGCTTTTTTGTTTTCTCCGCTTTCCATGCTGCTCTATATTTTTTCCGCCGCCCTAAGCTTGGCGCTACGCGAGCGCGGATTTTTTATTATTTCGTCATCCGAAGGCATCAGTGCCTTTCGCGTGATGACTTCGAAGGGCGAGTTCGTTCTTCCAAAGAAATCCTTTTCGGTTTCCCCCGAGAAATTGCCGCTGCGCATAAAATTCTTCACAAGCCTGTCTTCCAACGAATGATAGGATATCACTACGAGCCTTCCGCCCGGTTTGAGTATCTTGAGGCCCTGGTCCAACGCCATTTTGAGCGCTTCCATTTCGCCGTTGACCTCTATCCTGAGGGCCTGGAATAATTTTGAAAGAAAGCGGGACGAATCTTTTTTAGGGGTACACGGAGCGACGGCATCGGTGAGCTGCGCAATCGTTTCGATGGGTGCCGCGCTGCGGGCCCGTTCGATGCAGTTGGCTATTTTATAGGGTGTTTCCAGTTCCCCCCAGTTGCGTATTATCTCAGTCAGGCGTTCATTCGAATAGTTGTTCACGATGTCGTATGCAGATATTTTACCGGACTGGTTCATCCTCATGTCCAGCCGTGCGTCCTGCCGGAAGGAAAATCCCCTTTCGGCGGTATCGAAATGATGGGAAGAGACGCCGAGATCGGCGAAAACGCCGTCCAATTCGGTTATGCCCCTCAATCTGAGTTGGGAACGCATGAAGCGGAAATTGCTGCGGATGAACCGCATCCGGTCATCGGTGATTTCCAGGGCGTTTTTTTCAGCGTCGGCATCCTGGTCGAAAGAAAAAAGCCGTCCGCGCTCGCCCAGTTTCGAAAGTATCAGGAAAGAATGTCCGCCGCCGCCGAAAGTGAGGTCGGCATATACGCCGTCCGGCCTGATGCCGAGCAGCGTTACCGATTCCTCCGCCATTACGGGTATATGGTAATCGTTCATAACCGCCTGATTATAAATGTTATTTCCGTTGTGGTACGGACTCGCTTACGATAGGGTAAAAAATCCTTGTAAAGTTATGTATTTTTAAGCTAAAAAAAGGTTCGTAACCAACGTTAGTGAATATTTTTTCAAAAAATGTATTCGTCGCCAGGGATTCCGGCTTGAAGCCGTTTTCAACCCCTTTACGGGTGTATAACTCAAAGTTTTTCAGGGAGGGTTGTAGGGAAGACTGCAAAATAGTTATCTTTGTATCCCTTCGAAACTTAACGCCGATGACCGATATTACGGACATATCGTCACTGACCGACGCACAACTGCTGGAAATGCATGCGGGCAGCGGCCATAACGAGTATCTCGGAGCGCTGTATAACCGCTATACACCGCTCATTTACGGCGTATGCCTTAAATACCTCCGTAATACCGAGGATGCCGCCGATGCCGTCATGTCCATATTCGAGCAGCTCGCGGGAAAAATCGAGCGCTACCAGATAGGCGAATTCCGCACGTGGATATACAGCGTCACGAAAAACCACTGCATGCAGATACTGCGCAAGGGTTCGCATGAAATTTCCACCGGATTCGACGTCGGGGTTGTGGAAACCGACACGGTTATGCATCTATTAAGCGGGGATGACAAGGAAACGAGGTACCGCGCGCTGGAGGCATGCATGGAAAAACTTCCCGAAGCGCAGAAGAGGTGCATCGAGCTTTTCTTTTTCGAGAAGAAGTCTTATGCAGATATCGCCATGGAGACCCATTTTACCCACAACCACATAAAGAGCCATATACAGAACGGCAAGCGCAACCTGAAAATATGCATCGAAAAGCGGGAAAATGAAGCTAATTGACTACATACGCGGTGACCGCAGGGGCAAGGACGCCAACAGCTTCGAGATGGAAGCTATGGACGACCCGTTCCTCAGCGACGCCATCGAGGGTTATGACGCGGTATACGGCGACCATACCGACATGGTTAAGAGGCTCGAAAACTGGGTACAGGACCGCTCCACAAGGAGAAGGCAGTCGCGCCGCAGGAAGCTGTGGGGAGTGGTGTCGGCCGCCGCCGTCGTGCTTATCGGCTCAGGTGTCGGGCTTTATATGTATAACAGCCGTACTCCGGGTACTTTTACGGTAGCCAAACTGCTGAAGGATTCGCCTCCGGCCGAAGAGATATCAATGAGCCGTTTCCGGGGGGAAATACCCGAAAGCGAGATGGCTGCGCAGGTGCGCGCCGACGCGCTGGAGGCCGTGGTTGCTGATGAAATGGCCGTAGTCGATTCGGCTGTTCCGGGGAATTCGCTAAGAGCATCTGAATTGCCGGCCGATACTGAACAATCCGTGGCAAAGTTGGAAAAGGTTGAAGAGGATGCTGCCTTCGCTGCGGAGGACGGTTCAACTGTCGCAGCAGAAATTTCGGAAACCGGAACGGCTGCCCTGGCGCAGAAATCTACAGTCGAAACCCTTGAAAAAGCAGTGAACGATGTTGATGGAGAAGTGTTTGCAACACGTTATGGGGAGGACCCAACCGAAGAAGCCGAGACTGTGATCTATCCGGTTTTCGATGATTATTTCAAGAAACACAGGCGCCTGAAGAACGGCGCCGACGGCAACCCGCTGAAGGGTGAAGTCGTGGTTGAATTCCGTGTGAACGACGCGGGAGTTCCGTCGGGCCTGCGTATAGTTTCTTCTTTCTCGCGCGAGGCGAACCGCGAGGTGATGGAATTGCTTGTCGAAGGTCCCAGGTGGACCCCCACGCACGACCGCCGGATACGGGTAGTGGTAAAATACGAATAGCCGCCCGCCGCTACGATATATTATCCCCCTGCCTTTGCGGCGGGGATTTTTTATTGTCGGCGGCTTCGTTCTTGTGAGTATCTTTTCCCGCTTCCTTTTTCGTGCCTTTTTCGGCGAGCCATACCCCGGCGAGGATAAGCACGGCGCCCGCTGCAGCCACGACCGTGATCTTCTCGTTAATAGCTATAGCGGAAACAACCATCGTTACCAGTGGGATGAAATAAAGGTAATTGGAGGCCTTGACGGTTCCGAGCTTCAACAGCGCGACATTCCATACCATATAACATAACAGCGAAGCCACGACGCCCAGGAAAACCAGGTTGAGCCACACGACCGGGGTGCCGAGGGCCGCGGGGTGGAATTCCGTTTTTTCTATTATGATGAAAGGAATAAGCGTCACGAGCCCATAAAAAAAGATTTTTCGCGTTATGAATGCGGGTGAATACCTGTCGCCGAGTTTTTGCATCGCGATACTGTAGAACCCCCAGCAAAGGGCGGCCACCAGGGTAAGCATATCGCCGAGCGGGTTCAGGCGCAGGATGTAGTTCCCGTTGAAGACAACGAGCGCCACTCCCGCCAGCGCTATCAGCGATCCGCGTATAAGGTTGGGTTTCAGTTTTTCGTTCCGGAAAAAAAGCCTGGTCAGTAGAGCCGTAATAAGCGGCGTCGCGGCGATTATCAGCGATACATTTGAAGCCAGCGTGTATTCGAGCGCTGTATTTTCGGCCCAGAAATAGAGCGAGCCTCCCGTGATCCCCACCGAAACCATAAGCAGTTCGTCCTTCAGGTTACCTGCGAAAAGTTTCTTTGGGGAGAAGAACCATATCCCCGCATAAGCCATGAGGAAGCGGTAGAGGAATATTTCCACCGGCTCCAACCCGTGACCAAGCAACACTTTCGTGGAAACGAAAGTCGCACCCCAGACTATTACGACCAATCCCGCCGCTATGTGGCATTTGATATTTGCAGGTTTTTCCATCCTGTTTGCCGCCGAATAAGGCCCCGCAAAATTAAATTAATTAGCCGGAAACACAACTTTATCTTTGGAACACAATTTGCATCTTTTACGGCAAAACATCTAAAACAGTCAGTTATGGAAAAATACGTTCTCATAAACGACAGGGAAAATTCGCGTTACATGTACAGGGTGCAAGAATACACCCCCCATATCGAATACAAGATAACCGACGGCGGGGTCATATACCTGACACATACGCGTATGCCCCAGCAGTTACAGGGTAAAGGGATAGGGACGGCGCTCGTCTTCGATACGCTTAAAGACATCGAAAAGCAGGGATATAAACTCGTGCCGCTGTGCGGTTTCGTGGCGGGATACATAAAGAAAAATCCCGAATGGAAAAGGCTGCTATCCGAGGGGGTATATGTATAAAGGAATGTAAACGAACTGTCCGTAATTATTTTGCGGGATACCGGAAAATAGCTACATTTGCATCGTCCTCAAGTCAGTAATCTAATATTGGATAACTATGAAAAGAAGACTTAAATATATCATCGCGCTCGTTTGCCTCATCGCCGTAGCGTTCTCATTCAGTGCCTGCGACCCGACGCTGGAGCCTTGCACCAGGGTGGTTTCCGTGAAATAAGGATATTGGTTTATAACAAATAAGGTCGTATGCCCTGCACACGACCTTATGTGATAAATGGATTATTCCAGTTCCATCTTGTCGATCAGCGCCTTGACCGAGGGCTCTTGGCCGCGGAAATTGACGTACAATGCCATCGGATGGTCTATACCTCCCCTGGAAAGGATATTGTCGCGGAAAGATTGCGCCACTTCCCGGTTGAAGATACCTTTTTCCCGGAAGAGCGAATAGGCGTCGGCTTCGAGTACTTCCGACCACTTGTAGCTATAGTATCCGGCCGCATATCCTCCTGCAAAAATATGGGAGAAAGATGGTGACATCGCGGTTCCGGGCACGTTGGGAAGTATCCGGGTGTCGGCCATAGCCGCTTTTTCGAATTTTTCCACATCTTCCGTTACAGGCTCGGTTATAGTATACCACGCCATGTCGTTCAGCCCGAACGAAACCTGGCGTACGTTGCCGTAAGCCGCGAGGTAATTCTTGGCCTCCGCAATTTTGTCTACAAGCTCCTGTGGTATCTTTTCGCCTGTCTGGTAATGTACCGCGAACAGGTCGAGGAATTCTTTTTCAGTCGCCCAGTTTTCCATTATCTGAGATGGAAGCTCCACGAAATCCCTGTAAACCGAAGTACCTGTCAGCGATGCATATTTACCCTCGGCGAAAAGCCCGTGCAGGCAATGGCCGAATTCGTGCAGGAAGGTTTCGAGTTCGTCGAAAGTAAGCAGCGACGGAGTGGTTTCGGTCGGCTTTGTGAAGTTGCAGACCATCGTAACCAGAGGCCTGATTTCTTTCCCTTTCGCGGTCGTCCACATATCGCGGTAGTTGGTCATCCACGCTCCGCCGCGCTTCGATTCGCGCGGGAAGAAATCCATGTAGAGCACTCCCGTGAAATCGCCGTTTTCCTCATACACCTCATAAGCTACGACTTCGGGATGGTAAACCTGTATCTCCTTATTCTCGACGAATTTTATACCGTAAAGTTTATTGGCGAGAAGGAATATACCCTGTTTGACCTTTTCGAGTTCGAGGTAGGGCTTGATCTCCTCGTCGTTCACGGAGTATTTTTCGGTTTTGTATTTTTCAGTGAAGTATGCCCAGTCCCACGGCATAAGTTTAAAATCACGTCCGTATCCGCCGTTTTTCATGGCGTATTCCTCGATTGTCTTGTAGTCGGCCACGGCATGTTCCTTTGTAGAGACAAGCAGCTCTTCGAGGAACGACTCCACGGTCGGCACGTCGCGGGCCATCCTCTCTTCCAGCACATAATCGGCGTACGTTTCGAAACCCAGCAGTTTTGCCGTTTCCATCCTGACCTGTGCGATCTCTTTCAGGATTTCACGGTTGTCGTTCGGGCCTCCGTTCATTGCCCTGGAATTGGATCTTTTCCAGAGCTGCTCCTTGAACTCCCTGTCACTGGAATAAGTAAGGAACGGTATCAGGCTTGCCGACTGGAGCGTTACCGTCCAGCCTTCCTGTCCGCGTGCTCTCGCCTCTTCAGCCATCGCTTCCTTGACGAAAGCGGGCAGTTCGGCTATGCGTTTTTCCTGCGAAGGAGTAATGTTAAGGGAATACGCATTGGTCTCTACAAGTACGTTCTGTCCGAATTGGAGTGTGAGTTGCGAAAGGCGGCCTGAGAGCTCACGGTAACGCTCTTTCTCCTGTTCGCCGAGGCCTGCTCCGCCCCGTACGAATCCTTTGTATGTTTTTTCGAGGAGCGCGGCCTGCTCTTTGTCGAGCTTCAGGTTGTCACGCTCTTCGTAAACCGCTTTCACCCTTGCAAAAAGCATGGGATTAAGGCTGATATCATTAGAATAGTCCACTAACCTGGGTTGTATTTCGAGCGCTATTTCCTGCATGCGATCCGAAGTGTGGGCTTCTTTTACCGAGAAAAATATGGTGGATACTTTCGTAAGGTCTCCCCCGCTTCGTTCGAGCGCCTCGACAGTGTTTGCAAAGGTGGGTTTGGCCTTGTTGTTTATTATTGCGTCTGCCTCCGCGCGCGCCTGCTCAAGGGCATATTCGAATGCCGGCAGATAATCTTCGGTTGTTATTTCCGCGAACAAGGGGGTGTCGTGCGGCGTATTGGTTTTTTTCAGCAGCGGGTTTTCATTGAGGATCGGATTATCCCCAGTGCAGCTGCTCAATGCGGTTGTTGCCATGACAGCGATAATTAATTTTCTCATGTTTTAGTAGTTTTGGTTGTTGCCGGTTTGCTCTGAAGCTGCAGTAGGTGTTTATGAAAAGAGAAAGTATTTTTAACGGCCGGTGGCCTGGTAATAAATATTGTCGAACTGCGAATTGCTCTTGTCATATTTAAGGTCTTTAAGCATGGAGGAGAGTACGTGAATACTGAAACTCCAGCTCTTATATGTTCCGAAAGGCGTCCAGTTGAAAGACATCTGCCAGCAGTGCAGGTTGCGCGTAAGGGTAAAGCCTCCCGGCGTGAATTTCATTTTGTCGATATCGAACGTGAAAGAGCTCATCGTTATCGCCCATTTGGGCGTCAGCTTGACGCTGCCGTTGAACTTGATCGACTGGGTTATGCTCTTGGTGCCCGGGAGAGGATCCGAATATGCGACCGAATACCCGAAGGTAAGCGACCACGGGACGGAAAAATCATAGTATGTTTTCGCCATCATCTGCCTCCTTGTTATCGGATCGATAGGATTGCCCGGATCGAAATAATAAGGGTCGATATTATCCAGAGGCCCGTAACCCGCAGTATCGTTTATAGAGCCTATGGCAGCCTCCTTGCCTCCGTTGAAAGTATAGTCGAAGCTCCAGCCGGTCCTGACTATTCGCCCTAATTTACCTTGGCCCCAGGCAAGTTTATCGACTTTCGTTCTGACGCCGTTCTCGACTACCACCAGGTAAGGATCCCATTCCGCCGAAAGATTCAGTGTGAAATTCTTAAGGAAAGGAATCGTCATCCTCAGGCTCAGGCTTATATTCGAGAGGTTGTATTGCTCCGCCAGGAAATTGTAGCTGCCCCTTATACCTAAGTCGTCTATGAACTTTATTTTCCTCTTTCCTGTGGAATCCGAATCGTCCAGTACCTTGGCTTCGAGCGTCTGTTTAAGATCGAAGGTAATCGAAGCGTTCTTGCCGCCGGTAGCTATTCCGTACACCCCCTGATAAGGAACATACTTTGTGACATCGCCGATATCGTTACTCTGTACGTAATCGTAGGACCCGTACTTGTCGGCACCGAAATCGGGGGCCCATGTAAAAGTTATCGTAGGCGAAAGGGTGTGCCTTACGTGTTGAAGGAAAGAGCTCTTTTTAGTGCTTACCCAGTCACCGTACAGCGTGGTGGAGAAACT
This sequence comes from uncultured Tidjanibacter sp., assembly GCA_934663885.1. Classification (GTDB taxonomy): domain Bacteria; phylum Bacteroidota; class Bacteroidia; order Bacteroidales; family Rikenellaceae; genus Tidjanibacter. The sequence goes on along the minus strand of CAKUKW010000004.1, from coordinate 5,964 downwards.
TCCGGATACGTTGTATTTGAAGGATCTGTAAAACCCGTATGTAGGCTCCAGGTCGACCTGTTTCTGCTCGATGTAATCCCACTCCTTTTCCACCTTTTTGAAGTTCCAGTTCTCGTTATAGGTGGCATTGGGCGTAAAATTTAAATATCCGAGGAAATTGAACGGCGCCGATAGGTTTATGGCATGACTTACGCCGTACTGCATGTCGTCGTACATCTGCTGCTTGAACAGGTTGTATTCCTTGACCGCGACCTTGTTGTCCAGGCTCATGCCGTAAGTCATCGCTATCTTCTCGTACCACCGCTCCTTACCGACGGCTTCTTTGCGCTTGAAAGGGTTTATTCGCGTCATGTTGAAGCTTACGGTGGGTAAATTGAAACTGTATACGGAATCCTTTCGGTTTTGGCTCAGCCTCGCAGCAACCGACAATGAGAACGGAGTCCCGGCCCAGTTTTTACTATAGGCGATATCGGATTGTGTTTGCGACTGTATCTGATCGGCCACGTTCATAGCGGTGGTTTTCGAGTAACCGGAAGTCTCGAAATTGACATTGGCTTTGAAAGAGGTTCCCGGCATGGCTTTGGGATCGAGGGAGTGCTGCCACGTGACTCTGAACGAATTGGTATTCTGGTAATCGCTTTGAGGACTCAGTGAGCCGTCTTCCTGCAGGACTTTGTCGCCGGTTTTAAACTTTGAATATTCGATATTGAAGCTGCCGCCATACTTATATCTTTTGGCGTAGGCGCTCCGGGCATGCAGTTCCCACGAACCTTTGGTATAGAGGCTTCCCGTAAGGGAAAGGTCTACATGGTCGCCGAGGGCGAAATAATACCCTCCGTTCTTGAAATAGAAACCCCGGCGGCTTTCCTCGCCGAAAGTCGGCATGAGTATACCGGAGGTGCGTTTGTCGGTAAGCGGGAAAAACCCTTCCGGAATTGCAATCGGAAGCGGAACGTCCTCGAGGACAAGATAGGCGGGCCCTACGATCACCTTGTCTCCAGGCATCATAACGCCCTGGGTGATAGCCAGGTAGAAGTGAGGGTGCTCATGGTCGCACGTGGTGTATTTGCCGTCCTTGATATGCACCACGTTATCGGGCATTTTCTTTATATTGTTGCCGTGTAATATCCCGTCGCCCTCCTTGGTTACCACGCCTTTGATTTTGGCCTTTTCGCTGGTAATATTATAAGCGATGGTGTCCATCACATAATTGCTCCCCCCCTGTTCGAATACAGGCCGGGTTTTAACTCCCAGCGAATCCGTATGACCATAGGCGTAAATTTCTTTGGTGTCCATGGTTATCTGGATGAAATCGGCCTTGAGGTTCATATCGGTGTAGGTGACGTCGCCTTCCTTGTAGATATAAACTTTTCTGTCCTTGATATTGTAGATAAGCGAATCTTTATTTTTTCCGCTGATTTTCTTGTCCAGGAAATTCTTTATCGGTAATGTGTCGCGCCTGAGCGAATCGGGGATTTTTTCTTCAGGTGGTGTCGGCCGTGCTGTTGATCGGGAGGGGAAGGAATCGAGCATGGGCCCCTGCAGGTTGTTGGCGGGCGGGGCAATGGTGTTTACCGGACGCTGCGAGTTTATCAATGCCTGCCTCGCCACTGGATTTCCTTCGATGGTTTCCGATGCGGAAACAGCTCCCTGCCTGAATGCCTGTTTAGTGTTTGTTGCACCTCTCCTTACAGTATCGTCCCATAAAGGTAAAGACGGCTCCCTGTCGATCCCGCGCCCGCGCCCCGCGGCTTCACGGGGCGACCACGCCCCCAAAACGACCTGCAGGAAAACCGCAGCCGTCAGGAACGCCAAAGCATATTTTAAGCCCTTTTTGCCCAAATTATTAGTAAAAATCATTAACTTTGCCGACAAAGTCGGCAAAAACCTCACGGAACTAAGCCTCCAACGGCCCGGAACAAGATTTTTGCCCACAAAAATAGGCAAAAAAACGCAGTTTCATAAACTTTGAAGCCATGAAAGTTTCACTGCTCAGAATTTTAGTTATAACGCTCCTTTTTCCGGTTATGTTGTGCAGCGCCGGGGATTCTTCCCAGCGGCCCTCTGCCGGCTCGCGCCAGCAGGGGAAGGTCGCGAGGGTCGTTATAGACGCCGGCCACGGGGGAATAGACCCGGGGACCAACTTCGGTAAGGTTTTGGAAAAAGATATAACCCTCAGCATAGCCCTGAAACTCGGCGCGCTCATAGAGCGCAACCTGCCCGATGTGCAGGTGGTTTATACACGAACGACAGACGTTTATGTAAAGCTCATCGAACGGAGTAATATAGCCAATAAATTCAACGCCGACCTATTCATATCTATACACGTAAACGCCTCCGATAAAAATCCCGAAGCGACGGGCACATCGACTTTCGTTATGGGCTATGACAAGAGCGGGGCCAACCTGAACCTTGCGATGAAAGAGAACGAGGTGATAAAATACGAGGCCAATTTCGAAACGACCTATGAAGGCTTTAAGGCCGACGACCCGGCAAGCTATATAATATTCCAGCTTATGCAGTTCGCCAATCAGGATCAGAGCATGATGCTTGCGGAGATTATCCAGAAACATTACGCGAAGGATATTCCGCTGCGCGACAGGGGGGCTTTCCATGAGGGCTTTCTTGTACTTTGGCGAACCACGATGCCGAGCGTGCTCACAGAGTTCGGTTTCATGACCAATAAGGGCGACCGTGCGTATGTTTCGTCAGAAAAGGGGCAGAACGCCGCCGCCCGCTCCCTGTTCAATGCTTTCAGCGAATACAAAAGCCGCGTTGAGGGACGCAGCAGCATGGTACAGTTACAGGTACAGCAGGAGCAGCCGGTGCCTGTTCAGGGCTCCCAGACTTCACAGTCCGGCCAGCAGGTGTGGCAGGCCGGACAGGAAACACAGGCACAGGGTGCGGGACAGAATACGGCTCGCACTACACAGCAGGGGGCCATGACTGGCCAGTCAACTTCACAGCATACGGCAGCGACACATCTGGTGTCACAAGGAAATACGGGCGCACAGTCAGCATCGCAGGGTACGCAGGTTTCCGTTTCGGGACAGACGCCTCCTCCGAAACCTCCCGATCCGATAGCCGTTATAGACAACGCTTTTGCCGGTAAAGGAGGCGATAATTCGCAGCAGGGCTCCGTACAGGGAGAATATTCGCAGGCAAAGATACGTACGACGCTCCCCGACATATCCTCTTTCTTTTCCGAGGAAGATAAAAAGCAGTCTGGACAGACGGGAGTGCAGTCCACGGGAGCGTCGGCACAGCAGGGTGCCGCAACGCAGGGAAGTGGGCAGGTAACGCAACCCGCTGCACCTGCCTCGCAAGGGCAAAGACCTTCGGGTGTTATGAAGGGTACCTTAACGGACCAGGCCGGACGGCAGAGCGCAAACCATAGCTCTGGCGGGCAGCAGGCGACTGATCAGCAGTCTTACAGCCAGGAAGAGGTTTCTTTTCGCTCCGGTACTACCCAGTCAACCCCAAAAACCGAAACACCTCCGAGCAGCATAATTTATTACGTCCAGGTTTCTGCGTTGAAAAGCCCTAAAAGTATAAACAGTCCTGACTTTAAATCATACAGGGGAAAGGTTGCCGAAAAATATGTTCCCGGCGGTTCTTACGGCTATAAATATCTCCTCGGCGGCGGGTCATCATACGATGAAGCCGCACGGTTGCTGACGCAGGCCCGGAGGGAATTTCCCGACGCGTTCATGATAGCTTTCGACGGAGACGAGCAGATAGCCGCGACAGAAGCCAGGAAAAGGCAGAGGGCCGGGAGGTAGCGATTCCTGTCCTGAGCGGCGCAAGTCCGCAATATCGGTGCAGAGTAATTTTTCAAACATTTAGAGTCTGTTTAAAATTTATTCAATAAAATCGGAACAGATTTTAACTTACTTTCCCTTAAGGGAATAAAATAAATTTCGATAGGTGTATAATCCGGCAGATTACGAAATAAAGATAGGCATGGACAGGGTTAGGACCCAGGTAGGCGAATTGTGCACTACCTCGGGAGGCCTCGATATGCTCGCCGGCGAACTTTTTTCATATTCGCCGTCGGTGATTGAGCGGCGCCTGAGGTTCTGTGACGAGATCCGTACGGCGCTGATGATGGACGGCGAGTTCCCCAACCAGGAATTTTCCGATATAGCTTATATTTCAAAGAAGATTTCAGTAGAGGGGGCTTTCCTCGAAGTGGAGGATCTGGTGAGGCTGCGCGACGGTCTCGGTGCGGTAAACGCAGTCGTGAAATTTTTCAATTCTCGGCCCGAAGAGGCGTATCCGGCTCTCAGGGAGCTGTCTCGCGGCGTCAACGGTTTTCCCGAAATTACGAACCATATAGATACCATTCTCGACCGGCACGGCAAAATAAAGGATAACGCTTCGCCGGAGCTTTATTCGGTTAGGCGCTCTATCCGAGACAGGGAGGGACAGGTGTCGAAAAGGCTTCATGCGATACTTGCGAAGGCGCAAAAGGACGGTTACGCCGATCCCGACGCTTCGGTTTCTATTCGCGACGGGCGCGCCGTTATTCCCGTTTCAGCCGCCAACAAACGCAAGATAAACGGCTTTATCCACGACGAATCGGCCACAGGAAAGACATTCTACGTCGAGCCGGTAGAGATAGTGGAGATAAATAACGAAATTAAGGAGTTGGAGTACGCCGAGCGGAGGGAGATAATCAGGATACTTACGGAGTTTACCGACGGTATAAGGCCCGATGCGGACGGAATATACAGGGCCGGCGAATATCTCTCCATGATAGACATGATCCGCGCCAAGGCCCGCTGGGCGGTGAAGAACGACTGCGTGAAACCGATACTGTCCGAAGAAGGAAGGCTGGAACTGCGGCAGGCAAAGCATCCCCTACTGCGTCAAACCCTGTACAGGGAGGGTAAGCAGATAGTGCCGCTCGATTTGAAGCTCGACCGAAAGGAGCACATACTGGTCATTTCGGGCCCCAACGCAGGAGGTAAATCGGTTTGCCTCAAAACCGTCGGGCTGCTTCAGTATATGGTACAGTGCGGCTTCCTGGTGCCCGCGCTGGAAAATTCGGAGTTTCCCGTTTTCCGCGGCATCTACATTGATATAGGCGACGAGCAGTCGATAGACAACGACCTGAGCACCTACTCTTCCCACCTTCTTAATATGAAGGTTATGCTGGCGCATGCCGATTCATCTTCGCTGGTGCTTATAGACGAGTTCGGCTCGGGGACGGAGCCGGTAATAGGCGGCGCGATTGCTGAGGCGATACTGGAGCGCTTCGTGGAAACAAAAACTTACGGGGTTATCACCACCCACTACTCTAACATAAAGTATTTCGCCAGCAACAATCCCGGTGTGGCCAACGGGGCCATGCAGTTCGACGTGCAGAATATCCGCCCGCTTTTCAAACTGGAAATGGGTAAGCCGGGTAGTTCGTTTGCCATCGAAATAGCCCGTAAGATAGGCCTGCCGGAACAGATAATAGCTTCGGCCTCGGAAAAGGTGGGCAGCGAACAGATAAACCTCGAGCGTCAGCTGCGCGAGATAGCCCGCGACCGCCGCTACTGGGAGCAGAAGCGTGACCGTATAAAAGTCACTGACAAGAAAGTAGAAGAGCTCGAACAAACATATTCCGAACAGTTGGCGACGATAAAGCAGGAGCGCAACCGAATAATAAAAGAAGCGAAGGAAGAGGCGAAGCAATTGTTGGCCGACGCCAACCGCCAGATCGAAAATACGATACGCGTTATAAAGGAGTCGCAGGCGGAAAAAGAGATGACCCGCCTGGCCAGGACTGAATTGGATGAGTTCCGCGACAAGGTCGATTCTGAAAAAATTTCGCCGGAGGAGCAGGCCCGTATCGACCGGGAAAGGGAAAAAGTACGGCGCCGCCAGCAGAAGCGATTGGAAAGAAAAGCCAAGCGCGGCGAAATAAAGCCTTTTGCAGTTCAGCCGGAGCCGGAGAAACGCGAGATACAGGTG
>CAKUKW010000003.1 GCA_934663885.1 uncultured Tidjanibacter sp. | reverse complement strand
GTACGGATAAAGGCCGATGAATTTCATACCGGGGGTGCCACTGACAGGCCAATAGTACGTCGGAGGCGTAGTTTCATCTATCTTTACGCTGGTAGATGATTCAACTTTCATTTTGTGGTTGAAGGTGGTGGTCCCGGCGTTTACGCCATTAAGCACGCCCGTTCCCCAAAGGTTGAAATTCTGCCCGACGATACCAGCGGTAGTGACGGTCGTCGCCCTTGTCCCCGCCGCATCCTCGAAGTCATCGCCGGCGACACTGAATTGGATTGCCGCATCGGCATTATTGCCGCCCTTATGCGGTATTTCCCGTTCTGTCATGCATGAAACGAACAAACCGCAAATGAGCAGTAATGTGAGAAGTAAATAATTCTTTTTCATCGTTTTGTATTTTTGTAGTTATCGTATATTCCTTGCTTTCAATTGCTCCGTCAGTTGACCGGAAAAGATACGGTTTGCTGGCCTCCCCACGGGGATACGGTGACCGTACCGAATTCGATTGGCGTCAGCGGGACCTCGGGGATCGTACCGACGAGCCTGTAAACATTATTGCGTTCGATGCCGGTCAGTGTTTTCATGCCTTCGGTCTGGTGCACCGCGTCGATAAGGTAAAATGTTCCTCCGCGATCCTCTCCGCCCAGATCCTTGACCCCGGTGAACCGTATGCCGAACCTGTCGTTTTTATATTGTTCTCCGGTGGTTTTGCTCATATCGTATTTCCACTCCGGAATGTAAAACGAGCATACGTATTGGCCCTTTTGCCCGCCATTCCCGTCGTCGGTATTGACTATCTCAATGCTAGATACCGGTATATAATAAATGCCCGTGTTCGCATCGTACCGGCTGTCGGAGGTAGTCATCCATTTCCCGATCTCGACAGTCCTGGTTCCCATATACTGCGAAGTGTAGGAGTGCCGCATCAGGTATCCCGTCCGGCTGGTGTTCAGCAGTTCTATCCTGGTCGAGGCGTCGATATAGCCGCGCTGGGTCGTGCTCGTGTTCTTCAGGTATACGTCCACACGGGCGAGTATACGTTCGACAGTGAGCGGTTCGGGCCACCGGATGGCATTGTCCTGATCGTTGTCGACCCCATCCCACTGCGTTTCCGGGATATTGATCCACATCATGCCGATCATCGGAATTCCCGAAGGTGTCAGGTCAGACGCATCGGTAAGGGGGTTGGCCTGCCCGTTGACCGCGTCGGCCAGGGCGAAGGTCAGCCTGTCGAGGTCCGAAGGGTACCTGACCCCGTCCAGCAATTCCTTCCATGTTTTGGAAGTTCCCGTTACGGTACCGGTGGGCTCGTTGACGATAGCCACGACCAGCTTGTCGGGATCCTCCGTCACCTGCAGACGGGCGTTGAACCCCGTCACCCATTTTTCACTCTCCGCCGCCGATACCTCGTAGTACCGGTTGACATCCAGCTTAGGATTATAGCTCACGAAATTGAATACGAGGAAACGAACCCTGTAGATGCGTTCGGCATATAACTTTTCCTCATCGGTGGTCGCGGCCTGGTCGATAGTCACATCCAGTAACCGCGTTAAGCCCGGTTTCGGATCGTCGACAGCGGACTCATTCGAACACGAAACGAAGACGGTCGCCGAGAAAACGACCAAAAGCAAAAGGTATATGTCGAGTATCTTCCTCATAAATGTCGTTCCGTTTATAGCGGCATATCGTGGAACCATTTGATCCATGGTCCGATCTGGATAGCCACGGCCAGGAATGCGCCGTCGTTATTTCCGCCGGTATGCAAGATGGCGATATCCCAAACGCTCTTTCGGTCGAGGAATTCCTGTAACTGCCAGATCCCGTAGAGATCCGAATTGAGTTCGTTAAGTATATCTATAAGGTCCACGTTCCACTCCTCCCCGTCAGTGCTGCGATTGCGGACGATCAGCCTGTATCCTGATTCTCCCGACGCACGGGTTTTACGTGTGTCGAGCAGGCGGACGGTTTTCAGGTTACCCACCGAATAACTATCGTCGGTAGTGCCTAAACGCAGGGTATGGGGTTTATAAGTAACCGTGTCTTGCGTCAACGGCGAATTATCATAACCGTAGACCGCTCCTTCGGGTGTGACGATCTCGAAAGTGTAGAGGGGGCCTCCGTCTTCAGCCGTGGGTTTCTCTTGTGGTCCGGAGTAGTCCCTGCGGTAAAGCACTATATTGAACCGGTTGGTATTTTTCACCAACGGTACGGGGATGACCTGCTTGTAGGCAGGATAACCCGCAGTTACGATCTGCCTGGCGAACCAGAGCGGCGAGAACAGGTGCGACGCTTCCCCCCCTTCGCGTTTAAGCGCCAGTTCCACTTCCGCCAGGACGCTTTTGCCCGGGATCAATTCGTTTCCCTGAATGTCCGTAAGCCTGAAATACTCGGAGAATCCCCCTATAGTCAGTATCTTATAGTCGTTTCCCGGCAACATACCTTCGTTCATGTACATCTTGTTGCCGTCGATAAGTTCGGAAGTTTGGATATGCCGCCTGGAGACCAGCGTGTCGGCCTCATCAAATACGAACACGTCGACACAGGAAACCTGCGCGGTGAAGGAGTCGGTATACTCCATATTATAGTCGTATACGAACTGCAAATAGAAACCGCAGTTCTCCAGGCTGTCGTGTATCGTGCCGCACGAAGACAACAGTAACGCCAGGAAGACGGGCAGTATATGTTTGGGGTTTCGTGGCATATTTTATTTGGTTTTCGTTCTTTACCGGAGCCCGGCCGCACGCTTTTGTCCGGCCCGTGGCTGTTATATGGGTTGGAGATACTAAAATCTCTCTTTATTCTCTTAATCGGGATGCTTGTGCGCATCGGGGTGTTTCCGTGCTGTTTAGAGCCTGTCACCGGCTTTTGTATAACAAGGCGGTATCCTTTGTACTTCCGCGGCATTATAAAAATAACAGGGCAGGCAGTGTTTACCTGCCCTGTCAGAGTATCGGTAGATTATTCAAGCGGCATATCCTTCTGCCAGTAAACCCAAGGACCTATCTTGATCTTGAAGTCCAGGTAACCCGAGTCGTTGTCGAGCGGATCCTCCGGGTCGGGAGTCGGATCGTAAGGATCTTCCGGGTCGGGTATCGGGTCCGGATCAGGATCTTCTTCAGGGTCGTATTCGGTATCCGGATCGTTCGGGTCGGGGCGCTCTTGGTCGGGAATGATCGAAGGATACCACGGGGTACCGTGATTGCTTATGCTGGACATGGTGAGGTCGTACCAGTTGTTGCGTACCACACCGTATTTGTCCTGCTGCATGTTCGAGTTGGCTCCGTCGTCGTGGCGCATTTCGTAATACCAGTAGTTGAGGCCTTTCTGGTACCAGCGGATACATCCGTGGGAATTCTTAACGAGCTCGCCGCCGTTTACTATCATGTCCAGGTCGGCCGTCTGGCTCAACTGGTCGAAAGTGGAGGCCGAGGTAGCCGCGATAGTTACGTTCAGCGCTTTAGCCTGTGCTACTACCTGTTTTACGAAATGGTCGCAAGCGGCTACGAAACCCTGTGCGAAAGCGACTACTTCAGGAGTATGGGCGTTCGGATCCGCTACGATAGCTTTCGCTCCGGCGTATCCCATTACGACGTCGCTGCCGTCGGTATAACCGTTCTTGAGTTCATCCAGCGTAGCGTAATTCTTTCCGCCGTAACGGAACCAGTCACCCAATCCGTCACCGTTGCGGCTGCGTACGTCTGCCGGCCAGTAATAGCCGCGGACCACGATACGCGTGGCAAGCTTGAAGAGCTGTGAATTGGCTTCCATAGTGTTTTCGATGGCATAGTCGAAGTCATCGCCAAGCCAGGTCACTTTCGGCGCAAAAGTCTTAGCATACAGATTGTTGTATTTCAAGCCCGAAGGATAAACGATGTCGGCATCCCTGTAGTTGGGATCCTCGGTGTAGAAAGCCCACTGATAAAAATCCGTAGGGGTTCCCGTGGTTGTCGAATTATGTTTTTTCGCGTATGGGAAGAACGTGCTGTTCACAACGTCCAGTGTCCAGTAACCGTCAGCCTTGAGCCAGTGGTCGCCCGCGGACGGCCAGATAAGTTTGCCGCCGGAGGCATTGCCTGTCAGGATGCCTGTCTCGCTCTTAACCTGAACTTTTGCGGCCAGGCGCTCGATCTTAACGATGGTCGGGTATTTCTTCGCATCCTCTTTAGCGGCATCGTCGGAACCGAACTCACCGGTACCTTCACCCACGATGGAAACTTTCACAACAGGAATAAGGGCGCTGTTGACGCCGTCTATTTTCTGGCGGTCGGGATCGGTCGGATAAGCCGGATCGATGAAGTAACCCGAGTTTATCATCGTAAAGTACTGGTACTCGGCTGTACCTGCCGCCTTACTGCCCGACTTGATCTCACGCACTTCGTTGACCAGTTCTTCGGTTTTCTGCTGCTGGTTATCGAAAGCGATGGTGAGTGCCTGGTTCAATTGCGTGAAGTTCGTTACCGACCCGCCGGAGAAAGGCTGCTCGAGCACTTCTTTAAGCACCGGGCCCGGACTGGTAACGACCAGGATCTTTTTGGTCTGCGGATTAACTTTCACAGGAGTGGTGTTGCTGCTGTTCTGGTCCACGTTCCATGCGATCTCGCTGGCCGAGAATACGGAACTGATGGTGCCGCCGCTATGAACGACGATATTGTCGTTCGCATCAAACGTTACCAGGTAAACGTTCTTCACATTTACCTCGTTGGGATCGGTACCGGGGATCGCTTCCCAGGAGCGGGTACCTGAGGTTTTGGGATATTCGATCGAGAGCGAGACATACGCCGTCCCTGCACTGGAAAGGTCAGGGTCGGTATTCGTCATTTTCTCTTTCGAACAGGAAACAAATAAAGCTGTTGCCGCAATGGCACAGAACAAAATTTTTTTCATGTTTGAATGATTTTAGATTAAAAAAAGTGAATTGAAATTGAAAATTTAGTGTTTCGTTCTTTATTTATGGGGTTTTGCCGGCGTCACCTTTCGGCGTATGGGGGCCGGAGTTCTGGATTTTGTCGTAACGGGAATTTCTTATTCCGTACGCGGTTTTTTCAGGTTTGTCATAATAACATTCAATTAGGGGGTAGCCAACCGTACACTTCCGAGGCGATTTGCCGATAGTTGAGGATTATATACTCCCACTGGCAAAACCTTTTCCGATGGCTTTTCGCACAGACACTATCATTCTGTATTATAATGAATTAGCATTGTATCTCGACCCCGTCACTCATTAAGTGACACCACAAGAAATAATAGACATGAAACCTATTGAAATACAGTAAATTATGAAAGATGTGCCGGGGTAATGTTTTAACCCCGGCGGAGAGGATTAAAGCAGCCGACATACAAAAGTCGCATTGGCAAGTGAATATGGCACGTATATATTTTATAATCAATACATAAAACCGATCAAGCCTTAAAACAGAAATGTTTTAACCTACACGATGATATTTATTATTATAACTAAGATTATACACCCACCGGATGAACAAAAACGGCAATATCTGCGACAGGGCCGACCACCTTTCCTGTCCGTTCTACACCGACAATAATCCCCACCCCCTTGTAGAGGAAATAGAGTTGGGCGAAAAGCACGCATACCATCATGAAACCAAAGAGTTCGAAATAGTACTTATCCTCTCGGGAAAAGTAAACCTGGTAAGGGACGGATCCTCCGACCAGATCGTCCATCGCCGTAGGCTCTTTATGCTTCCTCCCGGGATCACGGTCTCCTTCCACGCGCTCAGTCCCTCCTATATAATAATATGCAAACTCAACCAGGCGGTAAAGGGATGCGGCATGATAACCGCCCAGATGCCTTCCGGAAGTATGCGTACGGAGTCAGCCGACCTTTATGCCCTTCCCTTTAATCATCCCGTAACCCGGTTCGCAGAAAACTTCGCGGCATGTATATCGCACGGACTACGATGCGAAACATACCTGATTGCAAAATACACCGAGCTGATGTTTATGCTGAGGAATTATTACAACGGATCTGAACTGGTGGAATTTTTCAGGCCCGCGATGGGTAAGGATATGGCTTTCCGCACCTGTGTGATGAACGCCGTACCGGAAATAAAAAACGTGAAAGAAATGGCAAACAAGTGCCATATGAGCGAAGCTACTTTCCGCCGGAAGTTTGTAAAGGAATTCGGTATTCCGCCGAAAGAATATCTTACAAACAGAAACAAGACGCGCATAATCAATGAATTACGCAACGGAACTAAAACTAATAAACAGTTGTGTGAGGAGTATGGGTTTCCTGACCCCAGTAGTTTCACTAAGTTTTGCATTAAACATTTTGGGGCCAAGCCGTCGGAAATACGAATGAAAGGAAGGGGATAATTCGGGTTACATATAAAAAACGAGCGGTTTTGACTATAAAATGATCGAAAAACACCAATCATTTTCTGCAATTTGACCTATCTTTGCCTCAGATTTTGCACCAAAACAGTTACAACCCTGTCACTTAATGAGTGACAAACATGTATGTAACAGAGTTTTGGAGACAAATATAATACTTTTTTTCAATTCTCTCCAGCTCTTAAGACTCTCTCTGCCTTATGATGCTTTTGCCAATTCTTTAGTTACGCGTTCGGTTGCCTGCCTTATCTGGTCATTTTCCAGAGCGTCCAGGTAGCGGTGGGTCACGTTGATGTTACTATGCCCGAGCAGTTCGCTGATCACGGGAATAGACAGGTTCACATTCCGTGCTACTGTCGCCCAGGTGTGCCGTGAAACATGGGTTGTAACCTTTTTCTCAATCCCCGCCATCCGGGCAAGGATCTCCAATCTCTCGTTCTGGGTGCGCAACCCGACCTCATACTGTCTCAGCTCATTACCTTTGCCGGGGTCGATAACCGGAAAAACATAAGGCGAATTTGCCGTACGTACTGCAAAATAATCAATAATTTTACGCATACAGGGGGTGATGGTGATGCTATCCAGCATTCGTCCCGTTTTCTTGCGGCGGTAAGAGAGAACGTCATTTTTCAGGTCCGCTTTTTTCAGAAAAGCCATATCGACCCACGACATTCCACGGGCCTCCAGGCAGAAATTGAAGTACATAAGAGATTCCTGCAGGTTCAGGGCGGCACTCCTTTTACGCTTGTCTTTCTCCGAAGCCGCCGTTGTTTTAAGTATCTTCTGAACCTTGTTCAACGACCTGAGTTCGTCGATGTTCAATGCTCGTTTGCGGGAAATATAAACACCGGTATAGACATTTCCGAAAGGGTTGTCAGGCTGGGCATGTATGAGCCTGTCCTCTATGGCCCGGTAATATAGCGCCCTCAGGTTTCTCATATAGAATGAAATAGTATTCATGTTAAGGCCCTTTTTCTTCAAATGCGATTCGAAATCGCGCATTAAAGAGGAGCTGATATCCTGAAGCGACGTTCTCTGGCCTTTGCGGTATATCAGGAGACTGCGGACAGCGCTACTATACGCCCTGGCGGTACGGAATTGTCCGTCTTCCTTCAGTTTCTGCCCCACTTGTTCGCTGTAGGCGAGGATATTGTGCGCATCCAGATAAGTGTTTTTAAAAGCGCCGACCAGTTCCTCCGCCGTGAAGTCCCTTTTCTCCACCCACTGCCTGTCGAGGATGTCGAGCGCCGCCAGGTCATGGCGCATCTGGCTTTCCACATCTGCAAGGTAATCGTTCCTCGCCGGGTCGTCGATGTGGTAGATGACCCGGGATCTCTCCTCGTCCCATTCAGAGCTGCGTATAGCATGGGGCGTCGCTATATCTTTGAATTTTCGGTCATGGATTACACGGATGAAAAGCTTGCCATCATCCGAATCCGTTTTTTTTGTCTTCCTGAAATGATACTTGTAACTTGCCATAATTAACATTTTTTGTTGTGTTTGACATAATGGTGATCTTTTATTTTCAAAATTACTCAGAATAAATAGTGTGCTGAAACTATCGGCAATTCAAAATATCTGCCGTTTTGTTATACCAGTTGCAATTATTTTTTTACGGGAACAAAACCAGGAGATTAGGTGCTTAACTAAAATATAGTTGTATGTTTGTATATTATAATGCATTAGAGAGTTGCCGTTATAACGGCCGGATTATGATAACAGCATCACAATGGCCGCAATAGAGGGCGATACGGATGATCCCCTTGCGGATGATATGGGATATATGTTAACTGATAATGCTGCCTGAACTAAGATTTGTTTAAAATATTTCCGAAATGAATAAATTGACAATCATTCTTATGGCACTTTTTAGTGCGGTGTCTTTAACTGCGCAAGATGCGCCAAAGACCTCTTATCTGTGGCCCATCGAAAGCGCTACGGCGGGCGAGGGTATTGTTTACACTCCCCAGAGTTATATCGACGGCGAACTGAATTTCGGCTACTTGTTCTTAACTGCCCCCGAAGGCACCACAGTGGTAGCGCCCTGCGACGGAACTATTTCTTCGGTGTCAATCGGTTATTCCAGGGACCTGGGTTATTCCCTTTCGTTCGGTTATGACGATGCCATAAGTTTCAACGAAGCCCTCCCCCGGATTAGGGGCGAACTCGATAAATCTATCGACCCGAAATACGTGAACGGCCATATCGGAATACGTACGAACGATGGGAATGTCATCTGGATAGCGGGTCTATCCGGCGACAGGGTATTTAAAACAGGACAGAAGATAAAACGGGGCGAACCTATCGGGAGGGTGGATTACAGTTATCATAAAATAAAGGAACCTTCCATCAGCGTGAGCATTTCCCGAAATTCAAAGTCTGCGGACCCTATGTCACCTTTCGGGCTAAGGAGCACTTTCATACCGGCGGGAGAGGTCAAACCGATAACATCGCTGACCAAAGAGCAGGCGAAAGAGGATTTCCTGTTGTATATCGATATTCTCAAAGAGGCTTATCCGGGACTTTACAACGTGGTAACCGAAACGGAACTTGACGGATATGTCCACAGTACGGTCGCGCAAATTGACTCCTGGGAGGGCGATCTACCATATCGCGATTTCAGGTTCATTATAAACGGCGCCGTGGCTAAAATACATGACAGCCATATTTACCTGCACCCTCTAGCATGGACAGACTCCAATAAAAGACCGGATTACCAGCCACCAGTATGGTTCGGATTTCTGGACGGTAAATTTATCTGCACTATCGCCACCAAAGAGTACGAGAACCTGATCGGCAGGGAAGTGCTATCACTGAACGGTATTCCTGCCGATTCGGCTCTGAATATCATTTATTCGCAGACGACCGGTTATGACTCGAAGGTGGAAACATATAAGGATTACCGTGCCGCGACGATGGGATTCGCCGCACTTTTCAAGGATAACCCGAATTACGACGCCGTAGTGGAATTCGCCGACGGGGAAAAGTTTGAGATCAAAGGGCAAAGCACCAAAAAAGGCATGCCCAAATATGTAAACGGTTTTGAAAACTTCATGCGCATCAACTGGCGACCGGAGCTGACCGAAATGAAAATGCTGAATGACTCCACAGCCTACATCGGGCTCTCCTCGTTCCAGCTTTCACAGGTACATGTTGAAGAGATCAGGGATTTTATCGACTCTATAGACGGCATGCCACACCTTATAATAGATGTCAGGAACAACGGCGGAGGCCATGTGGAAGTACTGAATAAACTCTACTCATACGTTGCCGGCGAAGCGATGCGCCTGGAAGGTTACAACAAGGTCAATAAAAAGGGCAATTTCGACGCGGCGAATTATTCCAACAACTATGCAGGCGTCACCAATGACATTTTCCCCGACTATATACCTGAAGAGGGCAAAGAAGGATTCTACCAGCGTGGGGGAGCGGAAAATATCATAAGGCCCGATTCCACGGTAAATTATAAAGGGAAAGTTTATGTTCTGGCGAACGAGAATTCGATATCGGCGGCAACGGTGTTTCCCGCACTGCTGGTCAGGAACCATAGGGGCGTTGTGGTAGGCCGCGAAACAAGGACTGCCTACCATTTTATGAACGCCCTGAAATTTATGGATATAAGGCTCCCCAACTCAATGACATCCATCACTATCCCACTGGCAGAGATACACTTCGACACCGTTGTGAACGATAGGGTGCCCTTCGGCAGGGGTGTCATACCCGATTATGTGGTTCCGCTTACGCTCGATGAAATGACCTATAAGGATGGTGACGCCATTCTCAACTATACCTTAGGGCTCATTGAGAAAGGCGAATATATCAAAGGGGACGATCCTTTCGCCCCGCCTCAGGAAGAAACCGGGAAGGATAATTATAAGAAGCTGCTTATTATAGGCGGCGCGGCAGTCGTAATAGTTGCCGCGGCGCTTATAATAATATTGTCCGCCAGTAGGAAAAAGGCAAATAAGCAGGTCGGCGGTTAAAATGTGCCTGAATATCTTGGCGCCAAAATAAGAATATGCTGGGTCCAGTATAACTCGGATTAACCGGACTCATGCCGGTTCGCATAAGTCGATGGGGCTTCTGGTTTTGGCTGAAGCCCCATTCATTTTCAGGGGACCGGCCCTGCGCGGCGCGTGTTTTGCATCAACTCCAGCGGATAGTTTTTTGTCATACTGGGCCCTTATGTTGTTATCCGAATAACACAACTTATTCTTCTATAGTTTTTTCTGCTTTTGGGGAACACCCGATTGAAATAATGACTAATTTCGCAGCCGTGTTTGGGAGTTGAATATAAGCTGAAAAGCAAACCAATTTATAAGAATATGGAACTCAAGTACATGAATGACAATTTCAGGGGCGCATACCGTTTCTTCAACAAGTGGGAAAAGAGTATGAACACGGGGATGCTCCTGCTCATAGTGGCTGTAGTCGCTATCGTCATTGCCAACTCCCCCTGGGGGCCGGCCTACCAGACCCTGCTCGCTACCGAACTCCACCTCGGGACGGAATCTTTCAACTTCCTCAGCCAGGGCGGGGAGCCAATGACACTCCTCGGTTTCATTAACGACGCCCTGATGGCTATCTTTTTCCTTTCTGTGGGACTGGAAATAAAGCGGGAAATGCTGGTAGGCGAGTTATCCTCGTTCAGGCAGGTGCTCCTGCCTTTCATCGCCGCCTGTGGTGGTATGATATTTCCAGTGGTTGTATTTTATTTCACGGGGCAGATGCAGTCTTTCAGCCCGGATGAAATGCGAGGAATGGCAATCCCCATGGCGACCGATATCGCTTTCTCCCTGGGAGTGCTCAGCCTGTTCAGTAACAGGGTTCCGCTAAGCCTCAAAGTATTCCTGCTGGCACTGGCTATCGTGGACGACATAGGCGGTATTATCGTCATCGCCATTTTCTACAGCTCACTGTCTACCGCCTCGCTTGTATTCCTTGGGGTAGCCGCCGCCGCGTTTATAATACTCATCCTGGGCGGGCGGCTAAAGATCAACAGTAAGGTATTCTATGCCGTTTTCGGTATTGTGATATGGTGGGCCTTCCTGCAGGCCGGTATTCATCCGACCATCGCCGGGGTGATAGTGGCGTTTACAATTCCCGCCCGACCGTATACTAACCTTAAACGCTATACCAAGGGTATGCATAAAGCACTCGACCTCCTGGAGGAAGTCGAACCTTATGATAAGGATAAGGATCCTAACGACATATTACTTACCAATACCGAGATCAAGATACTTTCCATAATGGAGAAAGCTTCGGACCGGGTCATCAGCCCGTTGCAGAATATCGAAGACAGTATACACAGGCCCGTAAACTATTTTATAATGCCTCTGTTCGCGTTCGCCAACGCGGGCGTGATCCTCAATTTTTCGGGTGGATGGAGCATGCTTACAGGCGTATCGCTCGCGGTCATGGCCGGCCTTATCATAGGCAAACCGCTTGGGATATTCCTCTTCACGTGGCTCGCCGTCAAGCTCAAAGTATCCCCTATGCCCACCGAATCCAACTGGAAAGGAGTATTCGGAATCGCATTACTGGGCGGTATCGGCTTCACGGTCGCTCTGTTCCTTGCCAGCCTTTCGTACCCTGTCGGGTCGGATCTCCTCAATCAGGCAAGGCTCGGCATATTGCTCGGCTCATTTATATCGGGTATCATAGGATTTATTTACCTTAATAAGATATTGCCGAAGACCGGTGAGAAGTGGAACCTGCCGAGGGTAAGGCGCCAACCCGAAACTGATCAGGATTAACAGGCCACTGCTTAATAGCACGACCCCCTGCAATAATAGCCTTACACTATTATTGCAGGGGTTTCTTTTCAACACCCCCCGGAACCCCATAGTAAAAATCTCCGGGTATGGACTGCATAACGGGACATTAAATATTCCTTATAATAAATAATTATGCGTTTCATATAATACTACGCATTGTTACTGCAGTGCAATTTATATCATTTAAAATACGTTATTCAATAACTATTTTCTATATAGGTCAAATGACGATTAAAATTTACATTTAATGTGATAAATTATTACGTAATCTGAGCACTATAGCTTTTATATAGGAAGAGAGCGGATAATCCGCAGCAGAGAGAGAATACTTTAAATATTTATTACGAACACACTTATAATAGAAATATTATAAGCGGTATTTAAGGCTTTGTGACAAAAAACGTCACTAGTGGAGAGTGTGTATGAAATAAATCATACATAACTTTGCCGCCGAAGAGAGAATTGAATTTTGAGCTGTAAAAACTACCCCACATCTCATAATTTATCATTATTTACTATTATTATAACTAATTATGCCGTTGCTTTATAAAGAAGAGCACCTTACCTGTTTTAATTATGAGAAGACCACGGTTCCTTCTCTGCAGGTGGTGGAAAAGACCGAATGGTCTACATGGGGCATAGACGTTACCGATACGACCATCATATTCGTTATGAAAGGCGAAATAAGCGTTTCGTACGAAGGGAATATGAACCAGCCGGTCGGAGAGGGCAGAGTGGTACTTTTCCCTCCGGGAGCCCAGGTTAGAGTGATCGTCGATAATTATGCCAAATGCATTGTGTGTAACCTTAAAGAGCCTGTGCGCTTATGCGATTGCATGTCGCTCGAAAAGCTGTTCAGCGAAACCCATTCCGACAGGACGGGCGCTAGTACTACACTGGAGATAAACGAGGAACTGCAGCATTTCCTTACCAATTTCGTGGAATATGTGGAAAAGGGCCTGAAATGCATATATTATCTGGAGCTCAAGATCCGCGAGATGTTTTTCATATTCAGGGCGTTTTACCCGAAAGACGAGTTGGCGGCATTTTTCTCGCCGCTGTTAAGCGCCGACTCCAGGTTCACTTATTTCGTATACCAGAATTACAGGTCGACAAACAACCTACAGGAGCTTATCGGGAAATCGAATTACGGGGATTCGGCTTTCAAGAAGAACTTCACGAGACTATTCGGCGTTCCTGCATCGGAATGGCTCAGGGAGAAAAAGGCCACCCATGTTTACCATGATCTTAACACGACCGACCTGGCGATAAAAGAAATTTGCGATAAATACAATTTCTCGTCGGTTCCCAGTCTCAATGCTTTTTGTGTAAGGCATTTCGGGAAACCCCCCGGACAGATACGTGTCGAATCCAGGCAATAAGTTTATTCCTGTCACCATAGTTTGTGTCAGAATATGAGATTATTAAAACGGGAAAAGCCTGAAAGTTTAAAAAAAATGCTCCCGCGAATAAAAAAGGATCTAAAATGAATCTATATTTTTGTACTTGGAAATAAAAGGTTTTAAAAAGAAGAAATTACCCCGCATCCCCTTTTATTCACAAAGAGAGAAAATCAAAGTTTAATGCTAAGTTATTCGGGATACTGATTTAAAGTATCCGATGCGCGTCCCGCGTTGTAAAGGACTTATCCGCTTAAAAAGCGTCGACAGCCCTGATAGGGGATTCTTGCGCCTGTAATAATTGCATCATAAAAAGCGACTATATTGATTATGAATATATTAACAAGAAAAATACCCATTCATATTATATTAACGGAACTTAAATAAGTCAGAATAAAAACTTTTAAAACAAACCAACAACATTATTTTATTAACTAACATTTTTTACAATGAAAATTACCAAACTTTTAGCGGCAGCGCTGGTGTCAATGGCAGCTTTATCAGCTTGTACCATGGGCGACAACGGTGTTAACCCCGACAGACTGACGGGCGAAGCTACCTATGCTACTTTCAATTTCGTCGTTGACGGCGACGGCACCCGTGCCGAAGCTTCCCCCACCGACGTAGGTGAAAAAACGGAAGTAAAAGACATCCGCCTCCTTATCTTCAAGACGGGTGCTTCTACTGTATGTGAAGTAAACGACCTTTATGCAACGGGAGATGCCGATTGGGATGCTACAAAATCCAGCACGGTACTCCTTACTTCGGGTGAAAAGCGCATCTTCGTTATCGCGAACTCCGCTAACCAGACCCGTATCAATACCGCTTTGGCGGCTATCACTCCGGGAACCACCACACTGGCATCTTTCTATGCAATGATCCACGAATTGGGTGGAAATTCCGTTGCAAGTTTTTCGATTGCTGAAATTACCGACCTTACCCGTGGTTATGTTCTGAGCAATCCCGCCGACAAGAACGCCCTCAAGAGCCTTGTAGCCGGTGTAACAGCTACCGACTCCAGGAACGCAACCGCAGGCGACGAAACCAAGAACAACTTCAAGTTCAAGGTTGACCGCGCAGCTGCAAAGGCTTACGTATATTACAAGGACAACGCAGCCCTCGAGACCAGCGACGGCGTCGGTATGCTCCAGTCGACAACCATAAAGTACGGTTTCCGCAACGTAAACCGTTCGGTACATCTTTTCCAGCAGTTCGCTACCGATAACGTAGATGCTTACGACATAGCAGGCAGGCCGCTTCCGCGCGCTCCTTACTTCACCTATTTCGAAGATAACTACACTGAGGACCAGATGAAGAACCTCGCCGTTTTCTCACCTTACTATTTCAGCGATTATCTTCTCGACCAGTCGATGAAGACCAAGGCACAGGTAGACGCCACAACTCCCGCGTCTGTATACCTGACCGAGAACACGAGCGTTATGCCGCGCCGCGGTAACTCGACTTACGCAGCTATCGAAGCGTATTTCATGCCTAAGGCCAACCAGGTTATCGTAGGTACCAGCCTCGGTTTCGACGACGTGAACAAGAAGTTCACCAACATCGAAAGGAACACTGCCGACGCTACGTCTCCCGTGACCCTTTATATGCTTACCGACAACGGCGGCATCGAAAACATGCTTCCGGGCGCCCTCTTCTTCGATCTTGAACTCGCGAAGAAAGCGGCTTTCGCGGTACAGAACAAAACCCTTACGGGATATACCACGGCTTATGACCCGGGTAGCCTTATCGAGACATTTACCGGTGGTAAATGCTACTACCGCCTGAATATCGGACGTACACTCGGCGCAGACGATACCGAATGGGGACTCCGCAGGAACTACCTCTACAAAGCCCAGATCACGAAGTTCGGCAGCATCGGTGCATCCGATATCTCCAAACTCGATGAGAATCCAGAACAGCCTCTCGGACAGAAAACGCATGTAACTGCGGTTATCGAAGTCCAGGCCTGGACCGAAGTTGACTTCTCCGGTGAAGTTTAATCACATAACTCTCTTCTCGCTTGTCGGCAGGTGTCTCTGCCTGCCGACAAGCATCTTTTTCACAAGGAAAAAATAAAACAGAAATGAAAAGACCTACAAGGTTGATAATGTCTGCTATACACGGGATAATTCTCGGCGTAATCGTTCTTCTTATGCAGGGTTGCATCGGCAATAAAGCCGTCAACTGCGGCGTGGAAGTTCGTTTCCGCTACGTGAAGAACCCCGACACGTACCTGACGGGTGCGGAAGTGGACAAATTCGCCCAGCAGGTCAATAGCATAACCCTGTTCCTTTTCGACGAAAAAGGGATTTTCATCGAGCAGTTCAGGGAAGAAAGCGAATACCTTAATACCGGACAGGGAATGCGTATCTCACTCGGTTCGGGTAATTACAAACTGGTAGCGTGGGGCAACCTTTGCGAAGACTTCGAGGTGCCACAGTGCGCAGGCGGCCTGACCAGCATCAATGAGCTCCTTACGAGGATCAACCATCAGTCCGGAAGCGTTGACAAACATCCGGCACATTTATTCTTCGGCTCGTCCGACGTTAAAATATCGGGAGAGGAAACATATATGTCGATAACCATCGACCTTACGAAAGATACCAATTATATAAACGTGAAGAAACGCGGCCTGCCCGTATCGGGCGACGTTGCGGCCAGCGATTTCAAGTGCACGATAACGGCTTATAACGAAGCCTGTAATTTTGACAATACCATAGTCGGGGATACCCGGCTTACATATACTCCCCAGTGTTCGCTGGACAGCGATAACCATTATATATCGGAATTCGTTACCATGCGCGAGCTTAACGGGGGAGAGGCCCAGTCCAAACTTATAATAACTTATGAGCCGGGGGGGGTTCTCGAAAAAGAGCTGATAAACGTACCCCTTACGCCGCTGCTGCTGCAGGTTGCCCGAACGGGGGACCTCGACATAGACGACGAGTTTTACCTCGATGTGGAATTCGAATTTGCGAACGGTACAGCCGTGATATCCATCAACGGATGGGTTATTACGGAGGACGAGTGGGTACTGGGATAGTGAGCGTGGGAATTTTGAAAAGATAAATGAGGAACATACGTTACATAATGGCATTGTGTTGGCTGGCAGTCATGTCGGTCTGCACCTCCTGTACCTTCGGCCAAGATATCGACAATACCGGGGGCGAGGAGGTGGTGCTGCACGTTCCGATTTCACGCGGAGGCGATGATCCCGAGAGCATTATCGCCAATGCACGCCTTATGATATTCAGCGGCGAAGGCAGCCGCTCGGTAATTAAGAACGTATACCAGACCGGCAATACGGCCTTCAAAGAACTGGTTCCATGCGGGAAACTCAACATTTACCTGATCGCCAACGAAAAGGCGGAGTGGAACCTGGGCAGCGTGACCTCGGTTTACGAATTGAAGGACAAACTCAGCAATCTTTCCGCTTACCCGGTAGTGTCGCTCGATTCCCCTATTCCCATGGCCGGAATCTACGAGAACGTCAACCTTGCGCTGGACGGTACGATAACCCAGAACGGCGCCCAGATAGACCTTTCTTCCGCAATAGGAACGGTCAAGAGGCTTTACGCCAAGGTAACGCTCTACCTGAACAGTACCTACAGCGGGATCACGGCTCGTGAGAGACATGTGCTGGAAAAAGTCTCTATATGCAGCCTGCCCAAAACGTATTACCTCCTTCCCCGGAGTTACCAGGGTACTGATGACAGCGATTATTTTACTGGAGCCGACGCGCTCCTTATACCGGGGATAACTTATTCCAACTCGCAGGACATGTACGGCAACGAAGGTTTTTACGGCGAATTCTCGTTCTATATACCCGAGCATATCGTAAGCGACCCTTCCAAGGCTAGTTATATCTATTTCGTAACGCATATATTTAATGAAGGCGATACTTCCACCAAGCGTTATTTCAAACTCAAGATAGGAAACGGCATACCCAACGGGATGGCTTATATGGACCGTCCGGGAGTAACAACTGAAGACCTGGCCATCGACCGCAACAAACATTACATATTCAGGGTCACGAACCTGCGCAACGACGGCCAAACCGAGGCCGAGGTATTCCCTTCGGTCGAGGAATGGACTCCCGTAGGAGTAGACGGAAATACCCAGGAGCGTAAACTTACGGTTTCGATGACGGAAATCAACATGACCAATAACTTTTCCCCAGTCAGGGTTTATTTCTCTTCGAACCAGCCCGACGTCAGGATAGGGGAAAAACTGAACTATACCGTTACGACATACAACTCCTCATGGAACAGGGAGGAAACCTCCGCGGTAACGAGGGATAATACTGAAAAATTCTTCGAGAAGCTTAGCGGCACCGATACTTCGAATTTCCATTATACCTATAACGAAACCACTAAAACGGGGACTGGATATTTCGATTTGAGTTATTCCCCGCAGCTTACGCTCGAAATGGGATCGAGGTATAATCACTATGTGGAGCTGCAGGCGGGCGGAGATTTGACCCGCACCGTATTGGTAAAGAATAATATACCGCAATCGTGGAAAAAGGTACCCTGCGTCGGCACTTTTCACCGCAAGAGCGAATATGGCGAACGTATCATATACTCCGGCCATAACGGCGCCTGGTCCGCCACCGTCATCGTAGGCAGTGACTTTATAAGGCTTTCCACGGACAGGAGCGCCGACGACCTGCTGGGAACATCCACTCCGCGCAGCGCCGAGGACTTCCCCGTAACGGGAAACCTGACGAGCGTTTCGGGCACGGGTAACATTTTCTTCAGGGTGGGCCTGACGGGTACGACGTCCTCCAACCGTTACGGATCCATCCTGGTAATATGGAACGACAACGGTACGCAGAAAACGTCGGTAATGTACGTAAGGCAGGGAGAAGATCCGGTTCAGGTAGGAGGAACATCCACTCGTTGGGCAACATACAACGTCGACGACGCTTTCACTTTTACGGAATACCCCACCATGATAGGCAAGGTGTTCCAGTACGGCAGGGTGCAGGGATTCAGTTTGGCCAGGGACGAAATGCCGGCCGGCTGGAACCCGGGCGGCAGAAGTCATGGCGAAGGTTTCCAGCAGTCCGCCTGTCCCGACGGTTACAGGCATCCGTTCGGTTACGACGATGCCTGCGATCCCGTAACCCACGATACGGATAAATCGATGCAGGGTAGCGAATTTACAGCCATAGGTTTATGGAACGGTGAAATCCTCCGGAAAGAAATGTTCATTTACGGTTTTTACGCCGACGGTTATTACGACCGTTACTCGCATAACGTGGCAGGTACGGTAAACGATTATACCGACCGCATAGCCATGCGCGGAATGCTTATCGGGGGCAACGGGGGAAGTTCGGCGACACCGACGTTTTTCCTTCCCGCTACGATAGGACGTGGTAAGGACGGCCAAGCGTACGGAAGGCAGGGGCTTTATTCGTACTATGCCGTAAATACGGACTACCCGACAACAGGTTTTACGGATGTGGTTTATACCGGCTTCTCGGCAAATATCAATGCTGTGACACCTACATTGGAGGCTCGTCACTTCGGCGAAGGTTATAACGGTTCGGCCCCTAAGGGCTGGTCGCTACGCTGCGTAAAAAAGATAATGGAAAGTTAATAAGGGAGCATTTATGTATAGGGATATTATAGTGAAGCTTACACGTTTTTCGGCACTTTTACTGGTGGCGCTATGCTTCTGTATGACATCCTGTGTCATAGACAGCGGCATTCCAGAACCTGACCCCGGGACGGACGAAACGGTTCGCCTGGAGCTTTTCACACTTACCGGGGATTACGAAAAGCCAGTCGATACCCGTAAGGGTACGGCCGAGGAAGGCCTTGGCGATTCTTTACCATGGATATTGGTATTCCAGGGGAGTAAAGGAACGGATGCCAGTTTCCACGAGGCGCAGCAGGCGATCAGGATCGACGGCAGGCTATACGTCACTTTATATATGACCGACTTTAACTGCCGGATTCTTGTTATTGCGAACGCACCCGATTATTTTCATAACGGCACCGAGCGCGTGGCCTTCACAAAGGCGAACCTCGAGAGCGCATTCAAATGGCAGACATTCTCAAACGTGGTGGACAACAAACTCTTCACTGAATTACTCGAATCTCCGTTGCAGAGCGAAGTGCCTTATGCCGGTACCAGCGCTGCTACTCGTAAAGGCCTGCCTATGGCCGGCTACTGCACGCTCGACAAAATAGACAATACTACCAACCTGGGGTCGGAAGACAATAAAATAGTGCTCCAGCGGGCATTGGCCAAGGTTACGGTAAAAAACCAGACCGGCAATTGGGAGATGAATAACGTATGGGTGGAGAACGCCCCGCGCAACGGCTGGTTCTACCGCCAGGGTACTGCCCTGAAGAGCAATACGGGCAACCTCACCGCCTATGGGCCGGTACTTCCCGGGCCGACGGTGAGCACTACCGAAGCCAACCCCATATATGTTTACGAGTCGGGGAAAGAGGACAACATGCGGCTCATAGTCGAGGCGGTTTACAGCGGTAAGACATATTATTACCCGCTCGCTTTCGTCGACGCCGACAGGCAGCCGATGGACGTGCTGCGCAACTGTAACTACGAATTCATGGTAAGCAGTGTAAACGGCCCGGGATACACCGACCCGGCAGAGGCGGTATTGGCGCCCGCCCTTAATATCGACTATACTATAGCAGTAACCGACGAATCGGGCTACCAGATCACGGATAACGGGCAGTATTACCTGGCTGTATCCAACTCCGAACTCCACATATACTCTTCGGAGTATCCCACGGCAACGAACAAGATGAAGGCTTTCACGTTCAGTACAAACGCGCCCCAGGGTGTCAACGTAAGCCTATCGGTAGACCATAATTCGAGCGTGGGAAATCTTTACGCCTCCCTGTCGTCGCCTGTGACGCTTACTGGCGGTGTCGTTTCGCGCGATGTGGAGATATATTACGGGAGCGATTTACTGTGGGGCTATATAATCGTCCAGGTAGGCAATCTGAAACAGGTGGTATATGTGGACCATATAGGCACTTCTATGGACTTCCGTGAATTCAGCCTCATGTACGCAAACGAATATTTTTCCGGAAAGGTGGAAGAGGGACAGGACTGGCTCTCTATGTCCTTTACAGACGACCGTTCCGATGCGGTTTCCGAGCTCGTGTCTACGACTACTACCGGGCAGACTATTTACCTATTCGGGGATAAATATTACTTCAATGCCGACTACGAGCGTAAAGGTTCTGTATTCCTTTCCAAAAGCGACAAGAGGATAAAGTTGTATTTCAGCCAGAAAAATCCGGAATATATAAGTGAAGACGCCTACGTGGGCGCGTTCTTTAAGCATAATGAGAGTCAGGAGCGTATAATACGCATAGGTGAAAATAATTCGGCAATACTTGCGTCCATAGCCGGAGCATGGACCGCTACGGTACTGGAAGGAGATGATTTCATAAGGCTTGCCGCAGACGACGGTCGCAACTATTCGACCCTTTCTTCGACCACTCCTTCATCACTGCCTGCCGGATCAGGAACAACAGTTTCGGGTGTCTGCGGCATTGGGAATCCTATCGCTTTCCGCATTGGCCTTACCGGCACGCTCGCCTCCGAAAACTCTACGCCGCGGTTTGGGGTAGTCGTGCTGGAGTACACCCAGTCGGGAGTAAAGAAAAACCACCTTATATGGGTGCGCCAGGGCCAGTACCCGGTGTCGGTATACGGCACTATGCGATGGTCGCCTTACAATATGACGCATCCTACGAAAACCGGAGGAACAAGCCTTACCTCGCACCCCACGCTTATCGCAAGCCAAAGGATTTTCACTGATTATCCCTCACAGTCGGGTTTCTTCTATACATGGAATCTCGGCGGGGAATACGAGACGTCGCGTGCGTATCATCCGGCCAATCCTGCCACGGCTTCCATTACGGGTTGGATAACTACTGCACCGCTGAGTTATTCGTCGCTGAAAAGTCCTTGCCCGATAGGTTACATGGTGCCATCCGAATATTATTTCGGGGACCAGGGCAGTCCCAGGATGATGTATTTTGACGATAACCAGGATGTTGTTAACGGCGCATGGGGATTCTATGCCGACGGGCTGTTCGACAGGTATGCGAAAACGGCAGGACAAGGTAACAGTGTTACCGGCACGAAACTGGCCGTTTATAACGGGACTACGGTCGATCCTGCATACGCAGGCTACGTCTTTTTCAACCAGGATAATTACCAATCGATATTCCTGCCCGCCTCCGGTTACAGGGAAGGCGCTTCAGGCAAACTGACCAGTACGGGAACGGCTTTCTACGGAACCTCTTCCTCAAGGGACTATGTAGGGGAAACGTCGTGCTATGTGCTTAAATTCGGGAGTTCGACGGTAAACGGATCGACCATGCTGTATAGCGAATCGCGTACCGCCGCAACGAGTATGCGCTGCGTAGCATTCTAGATATTTGGGATAATGATGAGAGATGAGTTCGTCGGGCAGGCTCAGGCTTTGCCCGACATTTTTTTCACTGCAAGCCACAGCTCTCAATGCCGTACCGGTTTTAATGCGGCGATCCCGTTGGACTCTGGGTCTCCGCCAGGGAGCGATTCAGGTAATTGCCCACAGTAACCCAACTCATCCACTGAAATTTTTTCCGGCCGGTTAGGCGGGATAATAAAATATCCCGGCACCATACGGACGCCGGGATGTTCGGTTTGCTTACCTTGGAAAGCTCTTAGTACCTGTTCTTGTTGTAGCCGCCGCCACCACCGCGGTTGAAGCCGCCGCCACCGCCACGGTTATATCCGCCGCGATCGGTACGCTCGGTTTTCGGACGTGCCACGTTGACGCGGATCGTCATTCCTTCGAAATCCGTGTCGTTGAGGGCGTCGATAGCAGCCTGTCCTTCGGCGTCGTTAGCCATTTCGACAAAACCGAAACCGCGCGAACGGCCGGTTTCACGGTCTGTAATAATGTTAGCCGAAGAAACTTCTCCGTACTGTGCGAATAATTCTTCCAGACTTCCGTTTTTGGTAGAGAAGTTCAGGTTCGAAACATAAATGTTCATCGTACTGTTTTTAATTGTTAGGTGAAACTTTTTTATATTATTTTGTTAATGTAATTCTTACCGCATTCATTCCGCGCGTACCGCGCTCAAGTTCGAAGTTGACAATATTGCCTTCCCTTATATCCGACGGCGCGGAGGAAATATGGAAAAAATATTTTTCCGCACTCCCCATATCTTTGATAAAGCCGTAGCCTTTGTCGGCATTGAAGTATTCGACGCGGCCTTTCATGGGCTCTTCATCTATGTCTTCCTTCTTCGGCGTGGATACGGCGATATCTTCGAGTTTGATCTCGGTTTTCTTTGTTTCGCGCTCTTCAGGCGGGACATCGGTCAGGTTGCCGCTCTCGTCTACCCAGGCGATCATGTCGTCCAGCGAAGCCGTGCCTCCGGCCTGCCGCTCTTCCTTGCGTTTCTGTTTTTCGAGGCGCTTGGCCTGCTTTTTCTTTTCGTTTTCCCTTTTTCCAAATGATTGTGAACCTGCCATTAAATTTTATTTAGTCGTTGATAAAAAGTTTTGTTTCACGATACCAGGACCATGTCGAGTTTCTTTCCCGTAAGTTTCTGGATGTCGCTGACCATCATGTGCTCGTCCTGTGAGCAGAAAGTAAGCGCTTTGCCCGAATGACCGGCGCGGCCCGTGCGGCCTATGCGGTGAACATAGGTCTCAGCCACATCAGGCAGGTCGTAGTTAATTACCATCCCGAGTTGATCGATATCTATGCCCCGGGCTGCGATATCCGTCGCTACCATTACCCTGACCCTACCCTCTTTGAAGTTGGTGAGAGCGCGCTGGCGCTGTCCCTGGGATTTGTCCCCGTGGATAGCCTCGCTCTGGATACCGGCTTTTTTCAGTATGCGCGAAATATTATCCGCTCCGTGTTTCGTACGAGAGAATACCAGCACGGAATTATCTTCTTCCCTGCGGAGTACGTCCACGAGAAGTTTTTTCTTTTCGGGTTTCTCCACGAAATATATGCACTGTTCCACCCTATCCACCGTCGATGCCACCGGGGTGACCTCCACCCGCTTGGGATTTTCGAGCATCGATCTCGAAAGGGATACTATACTGTTCGGCATAGTTGCCGAAAAGAACAGTGTCTGCCTTTTGGCGGGAAGCATCGGCAGCAGGCGTTTGATATCCGCGATGAAGCCCATGTCCAGCATGCGGTCAGCCTCGTCGAGCACAAAATGATTGATATGATTCAGGTCTATGAATCCCTGGCCGATAAGGTCGTGCAGTCGCCCCGGAGTGGCAATAAGAATATCCACGCCCCGTTTTAGCTGTTCGGTCTGCGGGCCCTGCTTTACTCCACCGAAGATAACGGTATGACGCAGTCCCGTATATTTCCCGTAGTCGGCAAAGCAATCGCTGATCTGCAAAGCCAGTTCGCGCGTCGGAGTCAGCACCAGAGCTTTGATCTCGCGCCGTCCCTGCAATTTGCCATGGTCACGGCCGCGGCGATCTTTGCGGCGGTTTTTTATTTCGGTTTGCTCGTCGTCGGCATGTACCCCAGATGTGTCGTGTGCAGCGGACTTGCGCTCTTCCAGCCTTGCATTCCATAGTCGTTGTATTATAGGAATTGCGAAAGCTGCGGTCTTGCCTGTTCCTGTCTGGGCTATGCCAAGCATATCGCGGCCCGAAATGGCGACAGGTATCCCCTGTTGTTGTATGGGTGTCGCCTGTGTATATCCCTTTTCACCTACTGCCCTTAATATGGGTTCGGCGATACTTAATTCTTTAAATGTCATAAATTTCTGGGAGGCGATTGTTCACCCCCGCTTTTTTTGATTAATGTAAATGATAAAAATTCCATTGTCTTTAAAACCACTTCCGAAAGGAACAGAGCGATACCGCCTTGTGCAATAGACGGTTCGACATGGTACCCACCAATAAAAAATGATTTCATATTCCAAACATCGTAAAACTCGACAAATGCCGTCTTCAGTTTGTGTAAAGTACTTACTCGGGCAATTGTCTGCCGAAACAAAGAAAGCTATACTGGTCTGTTTTCAACGATGAAAGAAACCGGACGGAAAAAAGGTGTCCGAAAAGACAAAGAAGATAAAGATCGGAATGAACTCGCGTTGTTTACGGTGCAAAGATAGCCGAATTAATCGGATTCAACTATTTTACACAATAATAACTCGAATATTTGAAAAATATTATACATTCCTATGTAATAACTCAGCATACAAGCACATCATTAGACCTCCTGTGGCACCCGATGATGCCCGGCCCACCCCTCGGTGGGATTCCGATTTTCCGGAGCCTGCCTTGCGGCAGGCCAGCCGCTCTCTTCAATGATGCCGCGACTCCATCACTGGCTCAGTTCTTGATTCCGGCGGGATGCTGGGCTGCGCTTGCCTTCCCTTACCGGAGGTATCATTGTGCTTGAAGATAAAACGAATCCCCGCTTCGCCGTTTTTCTTGCAGCCTATGCTCCGCGAAATAAATTCCGTCAGCATGCCCAAATAAGAAACACCATGCTATGCAGGGAGTAAATCTATTTTATCGTCAGTGATTCCGGCGGGATTCGAACCCACGACCCACAGCTTAGAAGGCTGTTGCTCTATCCAACTGAGCTACGGAACCAAAAGCGTATTGCAGTGCATTATAACGCATATTTTACACTGTCAGCGAGGCAAAAATAGCTGTTTTTCGCGAGTTATGCAATTATTGTGTTTTCTTATGCTCTTTATCCTTGTAATTCTTTAATAATCAACTTACTTATTACTCTTGTACAAAGTACGCCGAAAATGCGGTTTTCATGTGGTTTTTCTGTCAAAGTTAAACCGAGAGTTAAACTGAATTTTCGTTATGAACGTTTCATTTACAACGGTTTGCTACTCTTCAAAGACAACGAAGTTAAACCAGAACCCGCTAATGCTTAGAATTTGCATGGGCGGAAAGAAGAAATACCGTGCGCTCGGTATCTCGATTAATCCAGAGCATTGGGATTCAACTAAGCATCAACCTAAGCGCAACTGCCCTAACAAAGAATACATTAACCAAGTAATCCGATTAAGGGAGAGTGAACTACAAAAGCGCATACTTGAATTACAGGCGCGTGGCGAGGGGTTTACGATTGATGATATTTTCGAGGACAACGGGAAAATACAGGCAAAAACGGTTGGAGAGTTTTACACCGCATTAATCGAAAAGTATCAGAAGAAAGGGGAAACAGGCAACGCACGGATATATCTGGACTCTTACAGGTCGATAAAGACATTCCGCAATGATAAGATGAATTTCTTATTTAGCAATATTACGGTTCGTTGGCTTGAAAAGTACGAGGCCTGGATGCGAGAGAAAGGAAATAAAGAGACTACAATGAGCGTACTCTTTCGCACTCTCCGCAGTACATATAACAAGGCAATACAAGCGGGAGCAGTCGATAAGAAAGCATATCCTTTCAACGCTTATAAAATCAGCAAGTTCGATACGAAAACGAAGAAAAGGGCAATATCTAAAGAGGATATAATGAAGATAATGCAGGTCGATTTGTCCGCCAAGCGCGAAAATATTCAACTTAGCAGGGATATTTTCGTATTCAGCTACTTTTGTGGGGGCATTAACTTTACCGATATGGCTAACCTTACAAATGATAATCTTGTGGATGGCAGATTGTTGTATATGAGGCAAAAGACAGGAAAGAAAATCAATCTGCCATTGCAGGATATTGCGTTGGAGATTATAGCGCGATATGCCGATAACAGTAGAGGGTATATATTTCCCATACTTGATAAAAGGGAGCATAAAACGCCACAGCAAAAGCACAACAGGATTCATAAGATGATTGGAAAAGTCAATTTGAACTTGCGCGAAATTGCCACTTTAGCGGGCGTTTCAGCCTATCTTACTACCTACGTTGCTCGACATTCATTCGCAACCGTCTTAAAACGCTCAGGAGTTAATATAGCCATCATATCAGAGAGTTTAGGACATTCCGATCTTGCAACAACACAGATATACTTGGATAGTTTCCAGAATAGCCAGATTGATGCCGCGATGCAGAATTTGTTATGATGACAACCAACTGAAAATATTACTCTTTAAGTCCCTGAATTTTTGTTGTCATCCGTGAATTAAGAGACCGTTCAGCATTTTGGGCGGTCTCTTAAAAAATGTTGTATCTTTAAAAGAAAAAATGGGAAAGATATTTGAATATTCTATATCTCTTAACAAGTTAGGGATGTACCAAAGTGCAATAGTCAATTATTATGGACTCACAGGAGATGATATTACCGAGTATAATACATTGGATGACACAGGATATTTTCCATTATCCACTAATATATGTTATAAAGAATACTTGGAAATATTTCAGAATTATAGAGGAGACATAATGTCTAACCTGAATGCAAATGAACAGCGAATTTTATCTCACATAATATGGTTTGCCCTTACTTACTTTTCTAACAATGGTCACTTTGTCGAGAATAACGATGAAGCTTACGATAGAATGTATGAAAAATGCACCAAAACAGATATTCTGAATTTGTATAAATTGTTCAAATTCAGAGATGGCAAGAAACTACATACTTTCACAATTCAGTTTGCCGACAGTGATAAAATCATCATAGATAACCATGAAAATTGGATTTATAAGATGCTACTTGAGGAGTTTTTTAAAGAGTATGCACCCGATGATATCCCTAATAATCCAGACGACATAAAACTACCTAAAGAATCGCCAGGTCGATATCGCCCAAAATATTACAGTTTCTTTTTTGGCACGACGACTTTACTAATGCAATTTACAGCACATAAGACATATACCGTCACTATGGATTCTTTTTTAAGAGAATTAATGTTATTAGGAGGACTTTTCACTAAGGAAGATGATGTGGATAAAAGTTTCAATAATATGTATTCAACATGGTATAAATCTAAAGATGAATGGGATAAATACATTATTCAGCGTTCCTTTGAGTTCATAGATTACGAGGAACTTAAAAACTCAGGCAGACATAAGTATAGAAAACTATACGAATAATAAGAGTTAAACATATACTTAAAGAATAGGTGCTGAGATGGCACCTATTTGTTTAAGTACTAATTGAAAAATTTGAAGAAAATTTGCACTCGGAAACGGAAGAAGGGGGTGCACACCTGACGGAAGTTTACAGGCAAGTCGACTGCCGACAGGTTCTTTGACATATTGGGTTCGGATGCTCAGCCCAGCAGAAAACGAGCATCAGAGTCAATAATATTATAAAAACAAAAATTACCATGAACAACAGTACATTTTTAAATATTGACACTAGCAGAGGATTTTCTTTGCGACAGATTCGGGTTAAGGCTCTCAGCAATGCAGCATTGTTCGAACTCCTTAAGAAAGCACTTCAGGACTCGGATGTAACTGAAACCATAATTACCCCGCGAATAGATAAAAGCGGTTATGGTTACTATTGGATCGGAGTGCGAAGAGGAATAACCGAACTCGATTTTAAGTTGGTAATAAATCAGCAGATTATCGACTTCGTGTTGGCTTACCTAGCAGGCGAAGAACTTCCCGATGTAACGAAGTTCGATCCCGATGAAAGATTGACTTCACAAGAGGAGTGTGAACAGTGGCTCGAAAAGCACCGCGATTCACACATGGGTAAGCACCTATCTTGCAGGGAGGAGATCAAGATGTCTGGAACGGACAACTACCTTGCCTTAAAGGTAATTTTCAAGCGGGGTAAGATCATCTATCCTGCGACCAAAATTGAGGATGTGTTAAGTTTATTCTCAGTCTTGTAAACTTTTATTACTGCAGGGGTGGGTAACACCACTCCTGCTTTTATCTAACTTTATTTAACAACGATTTTATGAAGATAATTCAAAAAAATATAAAACTAGGTCAGCGACTGGTACACGCCCTCGGCGGGAGCATCAAGACAAATACCATTGTTAACAAAACCATCTGCGGATGCGGTGCGACTTACTCCGAGATAAAAGCACCCCGCCACTCTATAATTGTCGAACCTAACCTACCCGTCATTAAGGGTAAAGAGAAAGATCATCCCGAAATATTCGGAGTGTACGAAGGTCGAAACAGACCGCACATCAAGAAATACGTTAATCAGATGATCAGGGAAGGTAGGTATATGAAGTTCATAACTACGCCCGAGAGTTTCCGTAAAATCCGTGATGCGCTTATGGAAATGGGGCTTGACCTCTATGCGGATTTCTTCCTGTTATTCGACGAGTGCGAACGTACTATACAAGATATAGATTACCGAGGCTCTATTGAACTACCAATGGATGAATTCTTCAATTTCCACAATAAGGCGATGGTATCCGCCACTCCGCTTATGCCGTCCGATCCGCGATTCAGGGAACAAGGTTTCACTATGGTAAAACTTACCCCCGATTACGATTACAAGCAGAAGATAGGGTTGATAACCACTAATAACACTATTGCGGTAATGCGTAGGATGTTCGAGAGGTGGAAAGGAGAACGCATATTTATATTCATGAATGCCACTAACCAAATCTATAACATCATCTGTACTTTCGGGTTACAGGGGAAAAGCAAGGTTTTCTGCTCCGACAAGAGCGTCAAGAAACTCCAGACCGAGTTCGGCTTCTCAGATGCTTACGACCACCTGACCGAATTCGCGGAATTCAACTTTTTTACAAGTCGCTTTTTCTCGGCAGTGGATATAATGCTCGACTATAAACCGAACGTCATGATCTTAACGGATGTATTCCGAGCGAAACAGACGATGATGGACCCGCAGACGGAAGTCGTACAAATATTAGGCAGGTTCAGAAACGGCGTAGGCAAGCGGGTACACATTACCAACTACAACACAAAGTTGGAGTGGAAGACCGAAAGCCAGATGGAGAAGTACCTCTGCGAGTGTGAAAAATTCTATACGGGTGTAACAGAACAGAAATTCGACAAGACCGAATCGGGGAGCATCGATTCGCAGAAACAAGCCAAAGAGGGTATGGAGTACGATAGGTTCGTGAAAAACGGGAAACGAAACTATTATATGGGGGATAACGCCAAAGACGAAGAGCGTATAAAAAGCTACTATCAGGCAACGTGGCGGTTACTGAACGCCTATAAGGACAGTCCCCTTATCGCAGTCCATCAGAATATAGATGTGCCGCTAAGTGACGAAGACATACTTCGCAGGACAAAGCCTAGGATATCTTTCTGCGAACTCTCTAAAGTACTTGTCGAGCAATTGGATAAACTGCAACAGAATCCATCCGACCTCGAATATACTTATCAGATGAAAGAAATAAAGGAGTGCTGTGATTTTACGGTAACCGCCTATTTTATCCTCGGTGGAGAAAAGCTAGGCGAACTCGGGTACAAGAAAACTAAAATCGAAACCGCTCTCAAAAACCACGAGAATAACATAAGGTTTACAGACCCGAAAGTCGTAAAAGCAGTTTATGACCGATATAAGGTTGGGGACATCGTTCCGATCTCGGAGGTAATAGTATTCTTCAGGCAACTGGTTAAGGAGTACAATATCCCGTACACGGGTCGATACACCAGTGACATGATGGGGCGTTATTTTGAAATCTACAAGACATCAAGGACGAAAAAGGTTCGGATGATAGAACTGGTAGAACAACTTTTATAATATGAAAGTATCGGGTGACAGAGGATAGGAATTTACACTTTTATAGTCCCCGATTTTTCTCTGTCACCTTTTCAAAAAAAATAAAATTCTCAGAATTAAAGAAATAGAAATCCATAAAACATTAACTATTAATATAACAATTTTACAACCATGAAAACCATTGAATTAAATAATAAAGAAATTTTCACCCATTACGGAGAATGGATGGATGCTGTCGATGTCGATACGGCAGACTGCGAAGAACTTATTAACTTGTACCGTACCTTAAAAGAGGTCGAAGACTTTGGAATATTCTCTATTAGGTTCGAAGATACAGGAGAGAATAAACAGTATTTCGTCGTGTCCGATAATTGCCCCTATGAACCCGATAAAGTGCTTGTATTGTCGGAGGATTCCATATACGAGTTTTGGTATTACTTAGAGGATTGCTACTTGGATGAAATGTGGGACGAAAGCCCTGAAGAATTTAACGGGTATGAATACAGGGAAGACGAAGAAGATAAACACTAACCGCCCACTTGCGTAATCCGTATCTTGTCATGAACTCCCTCGGTAATTAGGGGGAGTTTTTGTTATGCAGATTATAAGATTTTGAAATCAAACTAATTTAATCAATATTATTCCTTAAATTTGAGATAAATTATATCCCTAATAAAATAGCTGGTATATCATATTATGGACTTTAAAGAATTGCTCGGTTCTATATTTGGAAAGAAAGTTATTTCTTTTACAGGAAATTTGATTGATGAGTTTACCGAAGAAGTTACGCAGATTATTAATAATAATATTCTTGAATACCAGGTTGAAGAATATAAAAGAAACTCACAATCGAAAACGATTATATATCGTGCAGCCCCTCAAAAGTTATCAGAATTCTATCAACCACTTTATATTAAGAAAGTTAATTATTGGGGGTACAGTCTTGGAGGGCAACAAAGAATACCTACAGATTCTATAGAGGAGTTACTGACAGTACATCTTAAAGAGCAACATAAG
>CAKUKW010000002.1 GCA_934663885.1 uncultured Tidjanibacter sp. | reverse complement strand
CAAAAATGGTAAAGTTTGGCAAGGCATGGACCGTTTCCAATTTCTGCCAGAAAAGCCAGGATTTGGAAGTTGGCTTTCGGAAAATTTTTCCAGCGAATTTTGACCGGCCTTTTCTTTCAATGAAAAATCCCCAGATCCTGCACACACGTTAAGCGTTTTTTAAATTTTCCCCGGCAATTAATAGTATAGTATATATGTATGTATGGATATATGTATATACCTTAGTAGTAGATATGGATAGATATATCTATTCGCTTTTGTGTTATGCGAAATCTCCTGCTACAAAAACATAATCAAGTATACTATAATATATACTATCAGTACAGAATAAAAATATCAAACTAAAAAGACATGAAATCATACGGCAAACATATATTGATTTGAAATCTCTACTGTACATAGTAGAGATTTTTTCTTAAAATTGATTCTGTGTAGGATTTTTCAAAAAATCTATTGACAAGCCAAAGCCAACGTGGTATCATCTAAGCATCAAAAACAAGGAGGAAAACCAAATGAGAATCAAATACGACTTTTCCCTTTCACAGGATTGGAACGAAAATGGCCTTAAGTTCACAGAATGTGTTTGCAAACGCCACAATCTCGACATGGTTCAGTTGCTGGATATCTTCAATGACTTTGCTCTGTTCACTTCTAAGAACATAACCGATGAAAAAGAAATCGTCTATTGGCTTGCGCAAAACGAACGAACCCTTGCTGTGTGCGGCGAAGGGTGTATTGATGATCGAACTGTCGTGCTAAGTACCTATCTAGATTATAGTGTAACTGATGACGCTCGGGAAATCGCAAATAAAAAATATGGTGTTGGCTTTGATGACGAACACTACTACGAACTTCGAGCCGAAATCACGGCATATAAAGTGGAGGAATGATGGAGACTTCAAGTTTTGCAAATGGTGGACTGAGCTGGACGTACACATTTGAACTAAGCTGACAAAAAAAACGCCCATGCTTTTGATAGTGTGGGCGTTTTTGTTTGTGTAAATGTTTCTGTTGCTGTTTCTGTTGCTGTGTATGTATATGGTAACTGTATCTGTTATTGTATATGTATCTGTATATGGATGAGCTACAAAATTAAAATCGAAAATCGGGTTGTGTATATACGAACCACAAATTTCAAAATGAAAATCGAGTTACAAAATCCAATTCCAAATTTATAAATGCCCCACAAGATCCAAATCGAAAAACGGCTTACGGATTTCAAAACCAAAATCGTAACATTGAAATTTGAATTGTAACACAACCAATGTTACTTTACTAAAAATTATGTTATTTGTTACCAGTTTGTAACTTTTCCTTGACTTTTTGTTTCATTTGT
Organism: uncultured Tidjanibacter sp.; assembly: GCA_934663885.1. GTDB lineage: Bacteria > Bacteroidota > Bacteroidia > Bacteroidales > Rikenellaceae > Tidjanibacter. The sequence goes on along the minus strand of CAKUKW010000002.1, from coordinate 31,524 downwards.
GTTACAATAGGTACAATCGTAAGATTTCAAAACCAATTTTACGATAAAAAACTTAAGAAAGGACTGATAGTGATGTTTACTTCTAACATCTCTACCCAAAAGCGGAAACCCGCTCGTAAGTTTGTGATTGCTACTTGTGTAGTCACTACTATCCTAACTTGTTCTGGCCTAAGTCTAGCCGATACTTATCCTAAAGGATATTATGAGCATGAAATCTCCACTCAGAAAATCAAAATCGAAGAAGTGGCTCTTCCTCCTGAGATGGAACCGATGCCTACGGTCATTCCAACACCAACTCCCGCACCTACGCCTACTCCGACCCCAAAGCCTGTTGCTTTCAAGCTCTCTGATTATGAACGGCAAGTACTTATCAATATCGTGTCTGGAGAGGCTGGATATGATGGCTACGAATCTCAATGGGCTGTTGCCACCTGTCTTTATAACGCTTGTAAGCGTGATGGATTACAACCTTCTCAAGTCCGCAAAAGATATCAATACTCAGGCTGGAAAACAAATTTGAAATCTGAATCTCCCAAAGCCTATAACAATGTAGTTAAGGCTGTTTCTACTGTCTTTGATGATGGATACAGAATCACTAATGAGCCTATCCTATGGTTCTATGCGCCTAAATATTGTCGTGGCACGTTCCACAATACTCAAAAATATGTTGGGACTTGGGGAACTCAAAAATTTTATGCGCCTTGGAAGTGATAAACATGGATTTGATCTCTAAATTCTTAAAGCCATTTTGTAAATCCTATCTGCTTGAAAACTCAGAGGGCATTTATAAGATATATTATATCACGGCTTTCGGCAAGCCCCATGAAATTTCAAAAACAGTTCTTGACAAACACTAAGACTTGTGCTATCCTAAATATGAAGTTAAGTTACTTACATAATATAGTAGATAAAAATATCAAACTAAAAAGATGTCAAATTACACCATCTTCAAATTTGATTTTCAAAATCTCTATACTGATAGTAAGTAACTTTTCTCAAAATCAAAAAGGAGAAGAATAATTATGGCTATGAAGAATCCAATGGAAAAGCGTGAACGGCTATGCGCCACTATGGCAAAGCTAATGACCAAGCATCCCTACAATACCGTTCGCAATAATGTAGAAAAGATCGCAAATCAAATCAAGTATATCGACAACACCTTCAAGCGAGTCAAGGTAGAAGAGTAAATAGAAATAAGCTCTGGCTTTCGAGTCAGGGCTTATTTTTCTAAAAGTCATGAGAGGTATTTATTTATGGACAGATTCAACAAAAACGGCGAAAAGCTGATAGCAATAACTAATTTTCGTCAAGCTTGCTGTTACATCAAAGATGAAGTACAACCGATTTTTTTAGAATACGACATTCAAAAAAACAAGTTGGTATTCTTTTTTGACAAGAATGACACGAAGGAGGTTTGGGAGAAATGGAAAACCAATAAATATCTGATTACTGGGTAAGATTTTATCAACCGCCACATAAATGATAAAACAATTTTATCGTTCGCCGCACGGTTGATAACTATACTTTTTCACCGTTCGCCACGCGGTCGATAAAACAGGTTTTTCAACCGTCCTGTGAACGATAAAAATATTTTTACTGTTCGCCACACGGTCACTTACTATATGATATTAAACAAACACTAGACCAAAGACCTAATATGATTATTATTTTGCGCCTTTAAAAAACAAACAAAAAACTCAAACAAAAAACAGTGGCAAAAAAATATTATTTTGATTACTCAAGGGAGCTATTATGTATTACATTTCAAAAAAAATCAAAAACACGACCAAACAATTACTTCGTCCATTTCCTCCACTTGAATATGACGAAATGCCTAAGGGGACTATGAATTCTGGTTTTGTGCAAATAGAAAATGAATTACTGAATCTCATTGTAGCAAATGCAGGATATAAAGAACTTATAACGTATATTAGGCTTTTATCCCACTATAACTTTAAGCGTAAAGAATGTTTTCCAACAATTGAAACACTTTGTTTTGAAACGGGACTAAAAAGAACAAGTATTAGTTACGCTATTCAAAGCCTAATTGTAAATGGTTTTTTGATTGTTGCTCAAGGCGGTAACAAAAAAGCAAATAATTTTTATTTCCCATGCGAACATTTCTTTGATCCGTATGATGAAGAAATGAAAAAGAAACTATATGAGAATCCACAAAAAAACGAAGAGTCAATAAAGACATTAGAAGAAATTCTCAATGATGAATTTAAAAGGAAAGAAAAAGAAAAGAAGGAAACTTTAAACCGCAATAAAAAAATGGTATTTACGGAAAGCTGGACAGGCGACCTTGACGATGATATTTTTGGACCAAACAGCTAATACATTATAAAATTATAATCTAATATATCTAAAAGCACATAGATCTAATTCTGTGTGCTTTTCTTATTGACATTAGTAGAGCTTTATGATATATTGGGCTTGGGCCAAGTAAGTTGACCTAAGGTGAGTAACGATAATATTTTAGAAGAAACTTTCTAAATCCCTATTGACAAACAAAGAAAAGTATGATACAATACAACACGTCACAGAGAGCCTAACGAAGCTAACTGAAAAGAAGTTAAAAATAATGATAAAAAGGCTTGACAGATTAGGCTCTTTGTGATATGATAAAAGAGAAGAAAGAAATCCTCCACTAGCCCAACCGGAAGAAGGCAAACGACTCAAAATCGTTCCAGTATCAGTTCGAATCTGATGTGGAGGACCATGATTGATTATTCAATCAACAAATAGATATGTAAGAAGGTGATATAATGATGGGCGATATTGATGACATGATTTTTGACGGGGACTACGACAAGCACAGCCACAAGTAAGTGATGTGAATAGAGGCTTTAAGCCTCTTGAAATGGCTCCATAGTTTAATGGTAAAACAGCGGGTTTATACCCCGTAGCTTCGGATAAAAGGCCGTTCTCCGTTCAAATCGGAGTGGAGTCACCAAAGAGCTGGTATCTCTATAATCTGCCTCATGGTTTGACCTCCTATGAATATAAAACTTTGCTATCAGAAGTTATAGAAGCTATACAGAGAGTAGCTTTGAGTTATAAGGTAGCTTTTTAATCTATTTTTATTTAAAAGAGGTGATTTATATTTCAGCAAGCAAAACCGACATTGAAACAAATGAAAGTGTTTTTGAAATAATTTATGAACATAACAAGAAAACTAAAGATGGCCATAGATTATATCATGTAAAATGTAAAGAGTGTGGATGGGAAACAGATATGATGCCCCAATATCTGAAAAGATATACAGAATGTACGCACAAAACACAAAGAGGCTTACTAAGATTACATCCAACAAAATGGTCAAACAAAAGAATAAGACATATATTTCAAGGAATGATAAGAAGATGTTACGACAAAAATGAAAAAGCATACAAATCCTATGGAAAGAAAGGAATAAAAATTTGTAAAGAATGGTTAGAAAATCCAATTTCTTTTGAAAACTGGTCGTTAGAAAATGGATATAATGATTCTTTAACGATAGATAGAATTGATAGTAAAAAAGGATACTCACCGGAAAACTGTCGTTGGATAACAGCTTTAGAAAATTCAAAATATAAATCAACAACAAATATTATAACCGTTGATGACGTGTCTCATACTGGAAGAGATTGGTCAAAAATTCTAGAGCTGGGAGCTTGTAGAATAACTACTATGCTTAATACTTATCCAAAAGAACAAGTTATAGAATTTATTCGTTTACGCTTAAGAAATAAAAACGTTTATAGGAAACCAAACCAATCTTGGATGTCTGCTTATGGACTAGAGTAAATAAAACAAAATCAATAAAAAACAACCAACAATAATTTGTAAAAGCAAATCCATTCATAAATTTTCAAACGTCTAGATATTATAATAGATTTTTTATTGTTGGCTTCATGCTGGAATAGCTCAGAAGTAGAGCAATCGCCCTGTAAGCGATAGGCCGAGATTGCAAAATTCTCTTCCAGCTCCAAATGGCTTTTTTTAGCCATAGAAATCAAATGAAAAAATGAAATTAAAGGAGTCTCCAATGAATACTATTTCTAAGAAGGATATGGTCAATACCCTATCCAGCGCACTACAAATGTCCAAGAAGGACTGTTCTGAGATTTATGATACAGTCTTTCAGACCATTGCTGATTATCTAGTACAGGGTAATGAAATCAGCATTATCGGCTTTGGTTCTTTCAAGCTACCTGTTCGTGCTGAACGTAGTGGTGTGAATGCTCTACGTGGCGAAAAGAAGGAATATGTTGTTCCCGCTCATCGTGTAGTATCTTTCAAGCCATCTGCTAATCTAAAGGCCGTTGTTGCGGACCTACCTGTTGAGGAGTGATACCAATGGAATTTCTAGCTAAGAATCTATGGAACATTTTTGAAGTATGCGATGAAGAGACACATGATGGTGATAGCTTCAATCCTGACCTAGCAAATGGTGCTATCCTTTATCTGTCTGCACTAGAAGGTGCAAAGGATACTGACTATAAGTGTCTAAAGAAGGTCGATAAGAAGGGCCTACTAGCTGAGTGGCAGGGTTGTAACCAACAGAAGGCTATGACTGAGTATCAGGCTCTAATTACTGCTGTTCCCGGTCATCGTGACGCAGACCGTTGTGCAGAACTATGTGCCGCTTTCCAGAAGAAGGATAAGGCCAGTTTCAATAAGCATATTGCTGATGGCCTAGCCGCTCTATACAAGGCTTAAATACTTAAAGTTTCTAACATATTTTTTCCTTTCTGTTTATATAAACTCCCTACATTATGCACAAATGATGTAGGGAGTTTTTGTTGTTATCCACAATAGACAAATCAAACCCAAAGTGATATACTAAAGACACAAAGGAAAGGGGCTGGACAAGATGTTGGAAATGTATGTGAAGTATTTGAAGGTCAATAAGATGTCTGAAAGAACTATCCAGACTTATGTTGGTTATGTTGAAAAGATGAGCAAATATATCAACAAGCCTGACGAAGAAATCACTTATATCGACTTGACTGATTGGGCTTCTACTTTTTCTCATCTGGCTCCTGCTTCTATCGCTTTGGCTTTCAATGCCGTCAAAAACTATTTTAAGTTCCTTAAACGAGCTGGACTTATTGAAACGGACCCTTCTGCTGAGCTAAAAGTTCCTAACAGTAAGCACAAAGAAAAGAAATATTTGTCTAGAGAAGATGTGAGCAATATCATCCGTTGCGCCTCCACCTTCAAGAATAAAGCTATTCTTTATATGTTTGCTACTACCGGTATCCGTTTCTCTGAGCTTGCTAATATCACCCTTGACGATTATAAAAAGGCTATCAATGGTAATCGTCAAATCGTTATTCTTGGCAAGGGTAGCAAAGAACGTAGTATTTATATCAACGAAGATGTGAAAGAAATGGTCGAATATATGCTTAAAACCCGGCCTGATGATTCTTGCGATAAACTCTTTGTTAATTCTACTGGCGGAATGGTGAAAGAACAGTCTGTCAATAAGATGCTGAAATCAGCTTCTAAAAAGGCTGGTATCGAGTTTTGGAATGAAGTCAGCCCTCATTGGCTCAGAGCCGCTTTTGCCACTATCGCAGATGATAATGGTGTTCCCATTGGTATCATCAGTAAGGCTATGGGCCATGCTTCTATTGCTACTACTAGCGTTTACGTTAAAGTCCATCAGAATCAGATCAATGCTGTTTCTATGGACATGAGATTTTAACTTGACTTTTGAACAAAGATGTGATATAGTCGATATAGGTAAAGAGCGTAGCAAAACTTTTGCTTATAAATAAAAGAATAAAGGAGAATGACCGTGGAAAAGAAAAAGAATTATGCGCCGGAATGGATGGAGGGAGCTTACACTCTTACCGTCCGAAAGAATGAAGTAACTCTTGTGTCTCCTGATGAACACGTCATTACTGCTAAGTGTCATCCAGAAGATGATTTTGTTCTTGTTGATGGTGTAGCCAAAGCATTTACTGACCTTTATAATGTTCGTACTAAAAAGCCGGAACGCAAATTTAAGAAGGGTGATAAGGTAATCATTAATGACAGTTGTGGTGTTATTTATGAGTGTCCTTTTGATGATAAAGAACTTCTAATGCGATTTAATTTTGGTGTAGCACCCTCTCTGTCTGAACTTTCTAAAATTTATATTTTTGAAGGTGCTATCGGAAATGTTGCGTATATTAGTAACATGGACACTAAGCGTGGCTATTGTATTGATATCAGTGCTATCGTGCCATATAAGAAGCCTAACACAAAGCCTACTTGTTCTATCAATCTAAAGTGGCGTGAGGTGTAAAATGAATTATTATATGGCTATGCTACCAGAAATCAAGGATGCTATCGAATATATGTACGAGAAAGACCTTGCATATAAGGGCGTTGGTATTGATTGCTATCTTTATCTAGCACGTTGCAAAGACCCCGTTATTGCCGGATATTTCTCCAAGGTGCTTGAAGAACTGGATCGCTGTGAAAAATGTGGGGAAGAACTGGAGTGCTGTCCTTACAAAGAGTATCATTCTGAAACCGATGATAGCGAAGAAATGAATAATTGGACCTGTCCCAATTGTGGTGACTAATATGATTAAAGTAAAAAAGAACTTGACAGATGAAGAAATCAAAAGTATAATCGAGCCTGAACTTACTAAACGGCTTGAAGAACAGCGTTTAGTAGGAGTCCAAATTGGGTGGCTAGCTTGTTGCAAGACCGCTTTAAAGAAAATCGAAGAAGGACTTTATCAAGAAGCTATTCGAGATTGGCTTAAGAGAGAAGTAGAAAAAATTGATGAAGCTATCAACAGTTCTGTGACTGATGATAAATAAAATGAAGAGGTTTGAATTATGGAAAATGTACTAAAAGAAACTAATAATATGTTTACTTGTGTCGGAACTGTTTATGAGAAGAAGCTAGAGCTGACGAATATTGAAATCGAAGCTGGCCCTCGAGACAATAAGAAGAAGGTCAAGACCGATTGTATCAAGGGCAGTGTAGTTATCAAGATTCCTTCTGGTACTGTTACCTTCCCTGTTTATGGCACTAAGATTGGTTACAATGGCAAGGATAATTTCAAGTGGAATATGTTCTCTGCTATGCGAGATGAGTGGGTTCCCAAGGTTGGCGGTAAGGGTGAAGAACCTACCCGTGTAATCATTACTGGTAACTTCAATATCAATGACTATGTAGGTCGTGACGGCAATGTTTCTAGTGACCTACAATATCGTATCAATACTGCTAATACCCGTGTCACCGAAGATATGACTGATGGTTTCAACATCAAGTTTACTGGCTTTATCAATAAGATGATGCCGGAAATCAAGAATGAGGAAGAGACAGGCCGTCTAAAGGTCGAATTCCTGTGTGTTGATTATAATGGCAAGTGCTATCCTGTGAATTGTATTGCAGAGGCTGAGAGCGTTGAACTGCTGACTGAGGGCGATAGTGACTTTGAGCCTTTTGCTCCTGGTCAGACTCGCCGTGATATCGAGGTCGAATATACCGTTGTGTCTGCCACTCCCACTGTAACTGTTGAGCCTACTAAGACTCGTTCCTTCCGCAAGAATAATGGCCCCAAGGTCGAAGCTCCTAAGTCCCGTGACCAGCATGAACTTATTCTGTATAGTGCCACTGAGGCCGCTGTTGAGAAGCCAGAAGAGCTAACTTATACTAATGATGATGGCGAAGAAGTTCCTGTTGAGACTGATTGGATCAATCCTAAGACCATGAAGGAAGCTATCAAGATTCGTAATGAGATGCTTGAAGAGAAGAAGAACAATCCTCCTGCTGATAAGAAGTCTAATCCTGCGAATAACCTAGCCGCTATGAAGGCAAAGGCAAAGTCCATGCCTTCTTGGACTGGCGATGATGATGACGATATTTTTTAAGGAGAGGCTAAATGGCTAAGATTGATATTTTCGCTCCGCAAGATAACAAGTTTGTAGACGGTATTGCTGGCAAGAAGATTGCTTTTGTGGGGAAAAATGATGTGGGAAAGTCTTTTCAAGCCTGTCGTTTTCCAAAGCCTATGCTTCTAATGGCTGAGTCTGGTGGCTCTGCTATCAATGTTCCTAAGTTTTCTATTCCTGACTGGAACACTTTCACAGAAATCGTAAAACAGCTTGTCGCAAACCCTGATAAGACTCTTGAGTCATTCAATACTGTTGTTATCGACACGGTAGAAGAGCTTGTAGCACGTTGTGAAGAGTCTGTCGCAAAGCGTTATGGCGTTACCGAAGTTGGCATGGTGCAGAAAGCTGATAGTGGTAATCCAAATGGTTATAGCGTTGCACGAACTATGTTTAAGCAACAAATCAATCGTCTAACTTCTATTGGCCTGACCGTAATCTTCATTATGCACGATGAAGTCATTGAAGTCGTGGATCCGTTTACTGGCGAGGTTTACAACAAGACTTATCCGTTTGGATATAATAAGGAAAAGGGCAGTTCTCGTTTTGTCATCAATCTTTGTGACTTTGTGTTTGCTCTTGTCCCACAAGGTATTGACCAAGAGACAAGCAAGACGATTTACTCTAAAGCCATTTGTAAGGAAACCCATGATGTGTTCGCTCGGAGCCGATTCACACAGATGCAGACTTTCATTGAGTCTTTTACTGCTGAAAACGTAATCAAGGCTATTGAAGATGCAGTAAAGAAGGAAGCTGAAAATGCTGGTGCTGGCCTTGTAGAATTCCATCGTACCAATGACCTGTTCACCAAGGATGATTATATTGAAATGATTAAACCATATTTCAAGAAGCTACACAAGCTATATCCTGATTATGTAGATGATGTAGTCTCCGAACATCTGGGCGGAAAGAAAATCAGCGAAGCAACTGATGATGATGTTACTGAACTAGGTAATATTTATTCTGACTTTGTTTCTTTCGCTTGTGAGCGTGGTATCGTAGTAGAATAATTTTTAAGGAGACAGGAGAATAAACCCTTCTGTCTCCTTTTTTCATAAGGTGGTAACATGAAAGTAACTTGTAAATACTGTAAAGAAAAAATCGAAAAAGAAAATGCCTATAAACCTATTGATAGTAGTAAAAGTTATTTCTGTAATGAAGAACACTACAATCTATACTCGGAAGAGAAGTTAGCCAAAAAATCTTACTGTACACAGAGAACTTCTAAGTTAAATGAAGAGGAAAAGAGTGAATATAAAAATCTAACAGACTGCATCCAACTTCTTCACAGCCCTTATGATGTCAACTGGAAGTTATGGACTTCGCAAATCAAAAATGCTTGTAAGGATTACGACTTGACTTATAAAGATATCCGTGGTATAATCAAGTATACAAACAAGTATGTCGCTGGCTTTGTGTTTGATAGCGAGTATGGGATTGGACAATTTATTCCTAAATATATCCAACCTTATTTTGATTTCAAAGAGCAGATAGACGAAATTCTTCAAATGGCTGAAACATTTGAAATTCAAGAGCCTGTCAAAGTAAAACGAACACAACAACGTAAGCGATATATTCCAAGAGGGGAGTGATAGGATGTTTTATGAAAGTGAACATGGTGAAACTTTCCGTGAAGTGAGATATGCCAAAAAACCAAGAGATTATTTTGGGCATATTGTAAGAGAAGGAGACTATATAATCTGGCCTGAGATATACGAAGGCAAAGCGATTTTTATTATCGGAGTGATAGAGCAAACGATAAGAGACAGAGAAATAGTTGCTATGACGGTTGAGTTTGGAGTCCCAAAGCATTATTATTTCGATGCCGGGAGTTTCATAAAAATCAGCAAGAAAGATGGTAGATTGCGTGGCGAACTCGGTTCTTTACAATGAAAATATTTCGGCTATGCTATTGGGTAGCTTGATGAAGCAACCTTCTTTGCTATCTGTTCCTCAATATCCTCTTGTAAATAGTGACTTTGCCCCTAATGATATGCATAAGATAATCTTTAGGGCTATCACAGTTCTGTATAATCAAGGCGTTGGCGAAATTACTCCTGTTGAGCTTGATAATGTCATCAAAAATCCAACAGCCAGAGAAGTTCTTGAAGATAATGACTGGATGGGTTTTGTTGAGACAACTAAAGAGTTGTCTAGCCAACAGAACTATGATTATTGTTACAATGTAGTTCGTAAACTGAGTTTGCTAAGAGAACTAAAATCAGATGGTATTGACATCAGCCAATGGTTTGATGAACTAGAAGATTCTACGAAACAATTTGCCAAACTTGAAAAAATCACTATCCAAGATATCCTAAATACTCTTGAGACTACTTCTCTAAAGCTAAGAGGAAAATATGATGTAAAATATGTTAGAGAAGAAATGGTGGCGGGAACTGATGTTGAAGATTTGCTTGCGGAATTTGAAACTCATCCTAGCTTTGGTGCTTTTTTGACATCAAATTATTTAACGCAAATCATCAATGGAGTGAATCGTGGTGATTTGTTTATGCGGTCGGCAGGAAGCGGGGTCGGCAAGAGTCGTATTGCAGTAGCTGATATGTGCGGGCTTTGCGTTGATAAGTACTACGACTACACAGCAAAACAATTTGTAGATAATCCTAATTACCAAGGGCCAGGATTTATGATCCACACAGAACTCAGGACTAGAGAACAAATTCAACCTATGTATCTAGCGTGTATCAGCGGAGTTCCTTATGGGACTATCACTAGGGGCGAATACACGCAAGAAGAAAAAGCCAGAGTTCTTGAAGCCGGAAAAATCCTAAAGAAAAATGATTTTTATTTGGCGGCAATGCCTGATTTTACAACACAATCTATTGAAAGAAAAATTAGAGAATGTGTTGAACAACGTGGAGCTGTGTTTTGTTCTTTCGACTACATGATGCTGAACAGTGCCTTGACTGTAGAATATAAAGCCAAAACAGCCACGAACATCAGAGAAGATATGGTGTTAAGAGCTTTGGCTACTGACTTAAAAGAAATGGCAGAGGATTTCAATGTTGGTATCTTAACAGCTTCACAGTTGAATGGCGCAGAAAAAACAATGGATTTTCCTGATGAAAGTTGTTTGTCTGGTAGTAAGGCTATGAAGAATAAGCTAGACCATGGTGTTATCATGTTGGCGGCTAAAGACAGGGCTAAAGAATTGAAAGCTGTTGAAAAATTTGGTATGGCTATTGGCCACAAAGGGTTTGGGAAACCTCTTGTACCAAATAGAATCACCTATGTTTATAAAGCTCGATTCGGTGAATATGCAGACCAGAAAATAAAAATCTTTCATCATTTTGATGGGGGTACGATGAGAAATACAGACCTATTCTGCTGTGATGAAAATAATTATCCTGTTGATATCAAAAATATTATGCCCGGAGGCTAAATTATGACTGTTTATCAGGTTTGTTACGAAGAATATTTTATTGACGGCAAGTGTGACGTAGAGCGTTGTGAGTGTTACAAGAAAGAAAGAGATGCCGCCCTTCTCTGCGCCAAATATAATGACCATGCTACTGATGGTACGAAATGGTATTATGAGCCAGTAAGCGTGTACGAAGAACTTGATGAAGCGGTATATTACGACAATTTGTTTGTAAAGTGGGGAGTATTTTTTATCAATGATAAAATCGATTCTATTGATAGAATGGGTTTTGTTGTTGATACAATGGACAATTGGGAAGTAGAAGAAGATAGCAGTAATATGGACGGTCATCGTGTAGTTCTAAGAATCCGTGTCGAAGAAGGCGATGAAGATAACATTTTCAAAATTGCCAACAAAGCCTATGCGGAATATATGGAGAGCAGTAAATGATTTATATCGTTTATAGATGTGAGCCGATGTATCCTAACAGCGCACAAGTAGATTGTTATTTTGATACACTTGTAGAAGCGCAAAGGTTTTGTATCGAAATGAACAAGAAAGATAGTTTTCAAAGTTACTATTATAAGCCTGTGCTGAAAGGGAAAGACAATGGTAAAAATGGTAAATACGATTTATTTGATTTATGAAGTCAATTTTGGTGAGCCTTATCTTGTTGGGTATCTTTTTAGCGAAGTCGAAGCGGCTAAAATTGTAGACTATTTAAATTCTAGAGACGATAATGGTGAAGCTTATTATGAGGAAGTTGAGCCTCTTGACTTGTTTATGTATGAAGATGACCATGGTAAGTTGCCTTTTATGTCCAATAAAGAATTTGTAAAAACTCAATGCAAGATGGTCGAAGGTATCTTTGAATCTGTAAGTGAAGAGCTTATTGCTTGCAATGAATATCATTATCAAAAGAAAGAGCCTTGGCAAAGAAACACGATTCAACCGGAGTATGACAAGAATGTTCTTTTGGATAGAGTTGTTATGTTTATGGACTGCGAACAGTTAAAAAATAGAGAGGAGGTCATTACTAAGTATTACAAAACAGAAAGGAAGAAGATGCTTGAAAAAGGAAACTAATCTATTACTTATTGTAGCTGGAACACTTGTGTTTTATATGGCGGGGATTCCACTTATTGATTCTGTGTCAACTTATCTACAAAATTTGATTGGCAAAGCCAATGTAAAGTTGATGAAAGAGATTCAAGAATTACAAGACGAAGAAAAAGAAGAAGAACCTGTAAGAGCCGTTGAATTCCATGTTGATTCTGAGCCAGAGGAAGTGGAGTGGGAAGATGGTTAAGGGTAAGGGAGTCTTAAAGCCTTATGTGAAATGTATTGGACATTCTGCTATTGGCGTTACACAGTCTTGTTATTATGTCAGGTATCAAAAGTTTGCTATTTTGCTGGATGCTGGGATTTATCAAGAAGCAGATGTGTTAACAAATTATAAGACGAATAAAGATTTCTTAAAGAAAATCAAAGCCAGAGAAATTGATTATATTATATTAAGTCATGTTCATCAAGACCATTGTGGAATGGTCCCCGCTCTTTACGCAAAAGGTTGTCAGGCTCATTTGATTGTTCCTACTGGTTCAAAACCTTTTCTAAAACTTTTGTGGCAAGACAGCCTAAAAATTCTTCAATCAGACTGTTTGAAAATTACAAACAAACATGGTATTTCAGCTTCTCCATTCTATACAGAAGAAGATATTGATAATACACTAAATAGAATTATTGAAGTTGATAGAGAAATGACTTTGACTCAGGGCTTGAAGTTAAATTATTATGGTGCTAATCATATCATCCATGCAAAACAACTTGTGCTTACAATGGGCGAAGGATGTTATGCAAAAAGGCTTGGCTTCACAGGAGATATTGGAGGAAAAGAAACAAGTCCTTATGCAGATATCAGAGAGACCTTGCCTATGGTCAATGTTCTGCTATCAGAAAATACTTATAATCAGCCTAAACGAACGAATAAAGCATATGACAGGCAAAAAGATTTAGACAAGTTAGAGACTATCATAAATGAAAGACATAGAGTCTTGATTCCGTGTTTTAGTTTAGGTAGAACTCAAATTATGATAAGTATTCTAAAGTTGCTTTGGGATGAAGGCAGAATTCAAGACATTCCAGTTATTGTAGATAGCCCTCTTGCTCAAAAGATTTGTAATATCTGGCCTACAAAACTATGGGAAGATATTATGAAATGGAAGAATTTAATTTTTCTAAATGATATGGAAGAAACATATAACTGGCAAAAGAACGGTCAGCCTTGTATCGTTATTAGTGCTTCTGGGTTTCTTTCTGGTGGGAAGATTTTGAGTTGGCTTCAAGCCGAACTTCCTAACAAAACAACACATATTTGTTTTTGCGGATATAGTGGCGAAAACAATCTAGCAAGTCAAATTAGAAGTAAACAAAAGACCGTTGTTGTGAATGGTGTTGAAGTAGAAAACAATGCCAATATCACAGAGCTTGTTTCATTTAGTTCTCATGCAAGTTATGAAGAGCTTTTGGATTACTTGCTTGAGTGCAGATACAATAAAGTAGCTTTAGTTCATGGTGATAATAGATATAAACCGCAATTTTCTCAAACACTTCAAAATGCTCTTGTTGAGCAGGGGGAATCAGCCAGAGTTGTCTGTGTAAACGAAGATACAAAAATCGTGATTTAGGCTTGACATAGAGCAAGTCCGATGATATACTAGATTCAAAAGGTGATTAGAATGATGGTATTCTTTTATTTCGCTGGATGTCTAGTTTATCTTGTCGGGCTTGCTCTTGAATTAGCTATTGAGAAAAAGCCCTTTACAAATTTCTGGGCAGAGGTTGTTGTGAGCCTTATTTGGCCTTTGTGGTTTGCTTGGGCTTTGGGATATCTTGTTTATAATACTTTCAAGAGAGGTTAAAAAATGTACAATTTTAATTTCGGTTTCTTTAACCCCTATATGAACGAGCAAGATAACTATGAAGTCCTGTTTGAACATTGGGTTGGGAATCAATTGATTTCTCAACAAAAACGAAGCGGCAATAAAGAATTTTTAGAAATTAGTTTTATCGATGTTTGCAAAGCAGTTATGGGAAGAGAGCCAACTAAATTGGTTTTGAAACGTTGGGAAAGCGTTTATAGTCCTTACGATAAAGAAAATAAACAAATTGAATTAAGTGTCGAGTTCAAAAATAGAAATGAAAAGGAGTGGCCTGAATAATGTTTATCAAAGCGGCTTTTTGCATCGTGCTATTTGCAGTTTGTGTTGGTCTTTGTTGTTATGTAACGCTAGAAGAATGGCATGAAGAAAGTAAGAGGCTCCCTTATTTCTGTGGTGCATATTGTATGGCTGGTTGTGCTTTTAGCCTTATGGTAAATGCTATTGGAGGTCTGTTTTGATGGTCTATCTTGATTATGCGGCTGGAAGCCCTAAAGTTTATTATCCGTGCGAATATGAGAGTTTTGGGGATTGTATCAATCTGAACACAGGATATGCAAAGTATAATGCTAAAGAAGATATGAAGAGGAACCTTGACAAAATTCGGCTTTATCTAGGCGTTAAAAGTGGAAGAGTTGAGGTTGGGCCTAATGCTTCTGTGATTTGTAGAGTTCTTGCAGAACACGTCAAGAATCATGGCGCAATTCTATGCGGAACAAAAATTGAGCATAGCTGTGTTTACGATATTCTTGATAACCGTTTTGAAAACGATGAACGAATGATTGAACAGATGTTGCGCAAAAATGACTATACAGAAGAGTATCCTTTATTGACTTTCAAGATGGCTGTGAACAATGTAACAGGCGAGATTTTTGACAATAGCAAGCTCAAGGATGTTTGCAATACAACAAAAGCATTTCTTGTTTCTGATTTTACCGCTGTTCTTCCTAACATCAATGTAAGAGATATTGGTGTTGATGGATATGATGTGATTTTTGCTTCTACAAGCAAGATTGGAACAGAACAAGGGCTTGGATTTATCTGGATGTCTGATAGATTTTGTAACTGTTTTGGCATTGATGATGAAATTCCGCTTATTCCGGGAACGCCTAATCAAATTAGAATCAAGCAAGTTGCAAACGCTGTTGAAGATGAAGTTGGGAATGACGGTATTTATGATAGAGAATTTCATTGGGAATGTTCTGCAAAACTTTGGAAAAAGCTAAAAGAAGCCGAATTGATTGATATGAATGTCAAAGCTCCTGATTATTACAATGCAGATAAGCACGTTAGGGGTATTAATCTAATCGTTCTCAAAGATATTCTAGCAGACCCTCTGCAACAATATCTAGTCAGTAAACAGATTTATATTGGTGTTGGGCATAGTAGCTGTGAAGGAAGCGGAGACTATCGTGTTCTAAAAGCGTCTGGGTTCACAAAGAATGAAGCTGAAAGAGCTATTCGGGTAAGTTTTGGATATGATACAAGACCACATGATATTGACGTTTTAGTTGATGCTATCAAAGAATTTAAGGAGCGATTCTGTTGAAGATTCTAAAAGAAGGCAAGATAGATAACACAAGCCTTAAAGCCACTTGTAAAAATTGTGGCTGTGAGTTTGAATATATTTTTGAAGAAATGGAGCAAGAGAATATCAACGAATGGCATATGGTGTCTTTTGTTGAATGTCCGTGGTGTCATGAGCGAGTGATTCTTGAAGAATATAAAACACCAGAACAAGATAGAAATTATTATTCGCTTTTCCCGATTTATCCTGATAAGTTTTATTCAATGAGTAAAGACGCAGTAAAACTTTCTGACGGTGATTTGAATAATTGGGCTAAAGCAGTTTATGATAGGTTAAAAAATAACCCTGATGAGGAATCATATATTGTTGCTACTGGTGATTCTGTAATTATCGGTTTCAATAATGAAGATGGTATTAGCCTTTATGTTTGTAAAAATTATGAAGAAGCCATTTGGGATAAAGAATTGGGCTGGCTAACCGAAGAATAAAGGAGAATATGTCATGGGGCAGAAGATCGATGTTAAAAAATTAAAGCAAAATCTAAAGCCCCATGACATTGAAAATATACTCAAGGCTCTTGATATCCCTATCTTTAGCAAAAGTGAAAAAGAGTGGCGTATTTGGACAGGCGAGAAAAATGTAAATGCTTTGTCTGGAAGCCCTAAACTTTACTATTACCCAAACACAAATATTTTTTATAGTTATACTAGCTCATGTGCTTATGATATAATTGGACTTGTTCAAGCTAGATTGGCATTACTTAAAAAGCCAAGTGCTTTTATGGATGCTGTGAATTTTGTCTTGAAGATAACAAACATTAAAGCAGGACAAGTCCAGAGACTAAATGCTCCACATATTTATAATTGGCAAGATGGGTTAGGAAAATTTGTTAGATTCAAGAATGGTCTGAGAGACTTACCAAGATATGACAAAGAGATACTTGATGAGCTTGATAAGAAATATCCTCAAAGTTGGCTTGACGAAGGTATCAGTATTGAGACGATGCAGAAATATCAAATCGGATGGTACGATAGACTACAATGTACAACGATTCCAGTGTTTGATAGAGAAGGAAATTTGATTGGCATTAGAACAAGGAACTGGAGAGAGGATTTGTTAAAAGAAGCCAAATACATTCCTTTGATTACTTTAGATGAAACATATAAATTCAATACGAACGATGTGTTGTTTGGGTTGAACTGGAATTGGGCAAATATTGAGAGGTCTAAAGAAGTCATTATAAGTGAATCTGAAAAAGCCACAATGAAGTTAGATACATGGTACGGAAATGAAAGTATTGCGGTATCTATGTTCGGTAGTAATCTGGGGAAAAGAAGAAGAGATCAACTACTAGAACTTGGAGTCCAAAGAGTTTACTATGTGGCTGATAATGATTTCAAAGAATATGAATCTGATGAATATGAAAAGTGGCAAAAGAAAATATATAAGTTTAAGGAACTCTGGGCTGGAATGGTGAAAGTGGAGCTTGTTTGGGATAGCCTTGGAGTTCTTGGATATAAAGAAAATGCTACTGATAGGGATAAAGAGGCTTGGGATGAATTGTGGAAAAATAAGGAAGAAATATAGGAGGCTGACAATGGATAAATACATTAAACGAGAAGCGGACACGCCCGGTGCTAAAGTAGTATCACTTCACGATATTTACAGAGTTATTGCAGGGCATAGCTATTATCATGGTGACTGTATCCTTGCGGCATTGACTTGTATCGCAGAAGGAAAAGAAGTGAACCCTGTGTGTTCTGCCGATGTCGCTCCGGTGGCATACGCTGAATGGGTGAATCCACATTGGAGGAACAATAACTATTGTTACGACTGCTCGAATTGCGGTGGTGAAGCAATGCACTGTACATATAGGTGGCGTGACGAAAAGATTTATCCCATTTGTCCAAATTGTGGAGCGCAGATGTACAAAGGTGTAGACAACGAGATTGGTTAATGCTGTGCCAAAAGACGCCGATAAGGGTATGCAAAGTCTGTTATAAACGATGGTTATGATGAATGGGTTGAGTTTCGGCCTATTGGATTCAAACAATAGAATTAAAAATATCTATATATCCCTTGATAAAAGCCTTTTCGTGTGGTATTATCATTACATCAAAAGGCTTTTATTTATTGTAGGAGGAATTGATATGACACAGTATAGATATGAAGTTCGTGGTTATTATTTTGAAAAAGAAAATGGGATGGATATGAAAGTAGACTTTGTATGTATTACGCCACCGTGTTCTAATTCTTATGGGGCTAAATTATACGTCAGGGGAAAGTTGGAAGAGTACCAAACTTTCATTTATATCGTAACAAGAGTGATTGAGTAAGGGAGGAACAAATGAAATTCCAAATTTATCGTTCTTTGGATTATATGCCCAACCGTGAAGGAGTACTTAAAGTCTATCCTGTACTTACCAATTATGGTTTTGAGACGGATGAAGCTGGCAATGGTTATGTGACTGTTACTTCTCTTGAACAATTAATGCAAATGGCCACAGAAATTGGTAGAGGGATTATTTTATTTTCTTATAGTAACAGTATTGAAATCTATGATGATTATAGAGAATAGGGAGGATTAATCATGTACGAACAGTATACTGATAAGCAAATTGTTGAGATGCTTATGCCTAAGCTGGCAAAACCTGGTTGGGGGAGTGTTGATAGTAATGAGCTTTATCCCGACATCATTGAAATGATTGCCACTATCTACCGTTTAGCCTATACCCGCGGTCAGCTTGGTCAGAGTTTTATTATTGGCGAGAAGGCTAGCACTAACGAGCATTAGATATCTGTAAAATGAAACATGAGTTCGCAAATTGATGGATATTTAAATAAACACCCTTGACAGAAGCTCTTAACCGTGTTATACTATAGTTACCAAAGATAAATGGAGGTAGCTATCATGAAGTGGGAAAATACAAGTTTCAAATATCAGAATGTCGCTGAGGCGTGTCGGAGAGAAATGGCCGAAGCTGGAACCAAAGTCGGTGATATTTTCTCTGATGATGAATACTACTATGTTCCTTGGATGCCTATGAGTAAGGCCGAATATGAAATTGGTGTTCATATTGTTTGTGAGCATATTTACTAAAGCAAAGTTGAATTAGGCTGTTGTGGCGGTTGTACTCAATTAAGGAGTTTTTATTATGAAAAAAGTAACCGGATGTATTGACGTTCGTGCTTTAGGTCATTACGACTGGGAATTTTATGTGGAAGATGATGCCACTGATGAAGAAATTAAACAGAAAGTAGAAGATGCTTGTAATTATTATATTGACTATGATGTAGAAGAAGGGTACGAAGCTTATACAAAAACTTGTTATCGCAAAAAGTGAGTTGGTATTGATGTATGGATGGTATACTGACAAACCGATGTTCGTTGGAAGGGGGACAAAATATAAAATGAAATACGATTTTCATGTGGGCGATTATGTTGAGACATTGGAAGAAAAAGTAGGGTATATTGAAAGAATCCAAACACTAACTAATGATAGAACTTGTCTTTATATTACTTTTAGAGATAACCGAACTTACCCTTACGACATGAACGAAGAAGGACTAAAGTTCCGTTTTAAGCGTATCGGTCAATATGATTTTACTAAGAAGGATGAAGGCAAGATTGAGCCTTTGGCCGAAAAGTACATCAAATCTTTTTCTATCTACAAAACAACTATTACTGGGAATGATTCAGAATGGCGCAGTATTGACATTGGTGCTGTGAGCAAGAAAATCAACGAACTTGTGGATGCTGTAAATCGGTTGGAGGAGAAAGTCAATGAAATGGCACAAAGTTGAGGATTATCCGGTTGGGTCGGATGAGTATGTGCTGGTATCCACAAACCATACACAAAATCGTACACATACTGGCTGTATTGTGGCCAAATTGGTTGAAGGGCTTTGTGGCGGTAGGCTTTGGGATAATGGGCTTGGAATACGCATTTTAGCATCATCAACAGACCGCTGGTGTTATATTGATTTACCGAAGGATTGAATATGGATAAAGTTTGTGGTAACTGCACGTATTACATGGGAGGTGGAGATTGGAATTTGTGTTGTAATGTCCAGCATCCTACGCCAATGGAAAAATCAATGGGCTTGACGTATCTGAGCGGACACCTGTGCTATGAGGATACCTTGGCTTGTGATTTATTTGAAGAGAAATGAAGAGTTTACAAAAGAAAGAAAAAATTAACATTTTTGTAATAAAAGGGTGTAAACCAAATGAAATTTAACATTTACATGGAAGGGTTTGTTACAAATGGAGAATGTGGCAAAGCCTGTCTCTTAGCCACATCTGAGGGCGATACATTTATCGAAGCCTGTAAAAATTACATCAAGAAAACCGGACACGGGGAAATTCGTGTTGATAAGAATAACAATGAATATGCAAGTGATTGGGGCTGTCGTTGGTTTCCGACATTAGAAGAAGCTCAAGAGTTTTGTGGCTAAAAAGCCTATAAAGAAAAAGAAAATAATACTTGACAAATCTAATGTTTTATGATATAATGCAAAAGGCATAAAAGCCAAATTTGTTGATTAGGAGGGTTTAACTAAATAGTTAGGCCCTCCTTAAATTTTACAGAAAGGGTGATTAAATGGCTTATGGAAGTTTGATGTCTACCCATGACTTGGGGGGGGCGTTCGATACTGCTGTAATTCATGTAACTTCTAGTGTACACACAATAACAAATGTATATGCAAAGAAGGATGGAATTGTTTACACAGGAATAAGCACAGGAACGAACGCTTTTGATATAAAAGTAAATGATAAAGGGACTTATGAAATTTGGGCTAGTGTTGATGGGGCGAGTGCGAGTAAAGTCGATAGTGCTGTAGTAAGTCAGCCGGAAGAGTATAGTGTTGAAATACTTGTTGTTTCTAAGACACTAAATGATAATAGCTGGGCAACGATTAGTAAAATAAGTTCTTCTGGAATGGTAACTTCTTATTGGGCGATTGGTGATAGTAAAGAGATAATCCTAAACGGAACCATAAAAGCATTGACGCTAAATAATCTTAGTATAAGGGCGGTTATTATTGGGATAGACCATAATAAAGATGTAGAGAGTCCAGATACTCATTTGATTCATTTTCAAATTGGGAAAATAAACGCTTCTAACAGAGAAATGAACGGTCTTGTTGATGATTATTACAACACTAACGTTTATAATACTAAAAATGGTTTTTATATGAGTTATTCTTTTAAAAATTTTGGCTGGCACGCTAGTGCTTGTAGAGATTATTTAGGCCAAAATAAAACTGATAACAATACTTTTTTAAAATGTCTGCCTCAAGAATTGCAGACGCAGTTAAAGATGGTTATCAAATATTCTACCGAAGGCAGTTATGGTACACCAAGTTCTTATAAGCCAGTAGAGTCAAAAAATTTAATCTTCCTGCTATCTGAGTTTGAATGGGCTGGTTCAAAAATTTACGGGAATGATTCTAGTTCCGGCAAAAATGTTTATTATGATTATTACAAATTAGGGAACAATTATAGGGTAAGAAGTTATAAAGATGAAGGACTTACAGTTAATTGCTGGACACGTTCTCAGGGCAGAAGCGGTGCCTCTGGCGTAGTTATACATGACGAAAATGAAAGAACCTTTCTTATAAACACTCAAATGTCAGAAGCTATTTCTCCCTGTTTCTGTGTATAAAAACAACCAATAAAATAAACAATTCATTCCTTCTTTATATAAAGGAGGAATATTATGGCTTATGGATCTATAATGTCTATATCAAATGATTCAAGTGAATTTAACAATGCAATATTGAAGATAACTGGCCCTAAAGCCGGAAGCACAGTTACTGTTACTCAAGGCAGTACAGTTATAAATGCTATTGAAGATAATGGGGTTTGGACTGCGGAAGTTGGGAAGGGTAGTTGGGTCGTTGGTTGTGATGGCGTAACAGAAACTGTTGTTATTGATAATAACAAGGCTTATGAAATAAAATTGCTTGTGCCGGACAAGATATTAGAAAACAATAACTGGACTACCATTAAAAAAGTTTCAAGCTCTGGAAACGCAAGCCAATATTGGAGTATCGGGGATACCAAAAACATTATATTAAATGGAGCCGCATTGGGAATAACACTCAACAATCTTTCTATCAATGTTTTTATTATTGGTATAGACCATAATTCAAGATATGAGGGAGTGAACAAAATCCATTTTCAAATTGGAAAAATAAATAATGTTCTTGTTGGACTGTTTTATAATTCTAGCGTTTATGGCAAAGGTGGTCAAATGAACACTACGCAATCTAATAGTGGCGGTTGGGAGAGTTCTTATATGCGAAACTACTCTTTAAGCAATAGAACAACACCCGAAGCACCAGAAAGCAACAGCTTTATGTCAGTATTGCCAGAAGAACTCAGAAGCAACATGATTTCTGTAAAAAAAATTTACTGACAATAGAGGCGATGCTGTTGGAACAGCTTCTGCTGTCACAGCTACAGTCGATTATTTATTTTTATTGTCTCCGTATGAAGTCTCAGGGAACACAGAAGGCGCAAATACTTATGAAAGCACGGCTCAAGAACGTTATTCGTATTATTTGCAAGGAAATAGTTGGCTTGCGTATTCATGGGATGATACAACATACAAAATTGCACATTGGTTTCGTTCTCCGGCGGGGAAGTCTGCGGGTTATTTTATGGCTTACTCAAGATACGGTTTCAATGGTAATAATGCCAGATTATCAAATGGAATTTGTCCTTGTTTTTGCGTATAAACAAACAAATAAAAAACGACAATAAACAACAAACAAAAAAAAAAAAAAAGAAAGAAGTTGATTAAATGTCATATGGTTCTCTAATGAATCAATCTATTGCAGATTCTATTTTTGAATATGCAACTATTCGTGTTACAGGCCCTTCACATGGTACATCAGTAACCATGACGTTCTCTGGGGGGGGGGGCTCAGAATTTAACTGAGGTCAGTAATGGAGTTTGGGAAGGTAAGGTAAGTGATAAGGGGGTTTATACTGTAAATGCAGGAAGTCTATATACGACATCAAGCGTTGTTGTTACTGTTCCTAAGACTTATAGCGTAAGTTTGAGCGTTGCTGTTAGTGGTACGCTGAATAATAATAGTTGGAGTACGATAAGTAATATTAGTAGGCAAGGGTTGGCTAGTCGGTATTGGAGTGTTGGGGATACTAAAAAAGTTACGTTGAATGGAACGATTTCTTTTTATCCTGAATATGATAGTAATAAAATTAGTTATAACAATTTGACCGTTGAAGCTTTTATTGTGGGGATAAATCATAATGCAAGTAGAGAAGGCAATAATTTAATTCATTTTCAACTAGGTAAAGTTGGTAATTATGTAAGATGTTTTCAAGCTGAATACTATGGGGTAAGACAGACAGGTGGCTTTTGCCATGCTGATTATGCGGGGCGGAGTAAAGGATGGAGCCAATCTTTAATAAGGAACAAATATTTAGCAACATCCGACGTCGGTAATCCGCAAGTCTTAGGCGGTACAAATACATTTACATCGTTGTGGCCTATTAGTTTAATAAACAACATACGCTCTGTAACAAAATATACTAATAATAATAAGCCAGCCTCTAATTTGTCAAGCGATATTACTAGTACAACAGATAAACTGTTTATTATGTCTGAATATGAGCTTTTTGGATATTGTTATAACGCAAATAAATATGAACAAAATTATCAAAAATATTATGCTTATTATTCTTCTGGCAATAGTCGTGACGGGAACGGTATTACTTATCTCGGCGAACTAGAGTCCGTAAATAGTGCAAGATATTTTTGGACTCGTTCTCCCGCAACTACTCAAAACCGTTTTTGTGCTTGGGGAGGTTCGTTAGGAGATTATGAAAATCTTTCTTCAATTTACGAAGGAAATACTTCTTTAGCGGTGCAACCTTGCTTCTGTGTATAATCAACTTCTTTCGTTCTTAAATTAAATTTTAAATTAAACTAACGAGGTGATAATATGGGATATGGCTCTATTCTTAGCCGGTCTAGGAAAGCAAGTAGTTTCTATCCTACTATTAGAATCGTGGGCGTGACTGGCGATAAAATTCCTACTATTCAAAAAGGAAAGGCTGTTGCTATTTCTGAGGCTGTTGGTTCAAATTACATTGCAAAGCCGTGGGCTTTTGGTGAATATGAAGTAAAGGTAGACGGTGTTACTATTGCTAAAGTAAATGTAACTCAACTTATTGAATATAGTGTTGCGGCTCCTAGTAATATATTAAATGATTGTAGCTGGGAAACTATTAGAATTATTGCTGACCAAGGAGCGGGGGCTAACTACTGGAATGTTGGAGATGCTAAAAAGATTCATATTCAAGGCACTATTGGTAGTTTGGGCGTAAACGGTGATTATTGGGTTTATATTCTAGGGTTTAACCACAATGAAAATATTGAAGGTAAGTTAATTCATTTTGGCTGTTTTAGGACAGCACAGAGTTATACTGCTACTAATAGTGTGGCTTTGTGCGATCAGTATTATAATAGTGTCAGTAGTTTGGCTACTGCTTTTACTATGAATACTGCGAATACAAATGTTGGCGGATGGGCAAGTTGTCATATGAGGAAAGACATCCTTGGTGGTAATGTTGCTGATGTTTCTAGCGCAGGCACCACAACATTTCTGAATTGTTTGCCTAGTGATTTGAAGGCTCAAATGAAGCCCTGTGTTAAATATACCGATAATGTTGGTGGCGGCACTAATGTTGAAAGCAACATTAGTAACACAAGTGACTTTGTTTATTTATTAAGTGAGTTTGAAGTGCAAGGGGCTAGAACTTATACGAATCAATATGAGCAGAACTATCAGACACAGTATGATTACTATAAGATTGGCAACAGCAAAGTCAAGTATAAGCATAATGCTACTGGTACTGCTGTATGGTATTGGTGTCGTTCTCCCGGAGTTAGCAATAATCAGTATTTTTGTGCGGGAAATGGCGCAGGAGGCCCTGGACAAGAATACTCAGCTCGTTCGCAGGGCCTATCTCCCGCTTTCTGCATCTAACCAATCAAAATCAAAAAAATATGAGGTGATATAATGTCATATGGTTCTATAATGTCTCAATCCTCTATTCCCACGCCTTTTGAAAAAGCTGTTATTAGAATTACTGGCCCTTCTCACGGTGCAATCGTGACCGTCACTGGGGGGGGCATTAGTTTAACAGCTACTGAGGTTAGTAGTGGTGTTTGGGAGGTAAGTGTTGATAAAGGGACTTGGACTGTTAAGAGTAGTAATTATAATTCTTCTAACATTTCTGTAACAGTTGTAAAAATTTATTCTTTGGCGTTGACTGTTGCAATAAGTTCGGTGCTTGACAATAATAGTTGGAGTACAATCCACAATGCTTCTGCTAACGGGACGGCAAAAAATTATTGGTCTGTTGGAGATTGTAAAAAAATTACTATCTCTGGAACAATTGGAACGGTATATTACTCTAATATAAGTGTTTATGCTTTTATTATTGGTATAGGCCATAATGCGACATATGAAGGAAGTAGAAAAATACATTTTCAAATTGGAAAAAAGACAAAAACAAGTGATAAATTTATAGTTTTTCATGACCCGGATGGGACGTCCTATACAAATGACAAGAATTCTTTTTGTATGAATCCAGCATCCTATTGGGCAAATAGTACAAATAGGGGCGGATGGAAATCTTGTACTATGAGGTCTACAATAATGTCTCAATTTTTGTCTGCCTTATCTAGTGATGTTAAGAATGTTATACTTTACTGCACTAAATACACAGATAATGTTGGCGGTTCTCCAAGAGAAGATTATAATTATAAAGACTCCGTAAAAGAAAATGTAACCGCTACATCTGATAAATTATTTCTAATATCTGAATTTGAACTTTGGGGTTCGATTAATTATGCGAACACTTATGAAGCAACGTATCAAAAACAATATGATTATTATATCGCTGGAAATTCCAAAGCGTCAGATCCTTGGACAAGTAGTTATAGAGTTGATTATTGGGGACGCTCACCGAGTATGTTCAATCAAGGCTCTGTGTATGCAAACGAAAAGAATTTTTTAGTTTTTGATGGGAGTAGTGGAAAAAGAACTAGCGCAAGAAACCTAGTGGCCTCTGGTGCTTCTAACGGAATCGCTCCAATTTTCTGTGTTTAATATTAGTAAGCCCCTTGACACATCCTCAAACATATGATACAATACTTTTGGTGAGTCAAACCCAAATTTCAAAGGAGAATCAAAATGGAAAATAATATTCCTCCCAAGTCCACAAGCCCTTATATCGTAAATGCCCGTTTCAAGGGCAAGGCTATGTGTAATGATGAACTAAATCTTTCTTATGGTACGCAATGCGGAAATAATCAAAATATTATCACTTATTGTGGCAAGCCCATTTGTTACAACACAAGCCAAAATGCTTATGATTATTTCAGCCGGAACGATGATGGTAATGGCCTTGCACGTGGTCTACTTGTCAAGAAAATTATGGATAGGCTTGCTATCGTAGACAATGATAATACCAAGGGTAAGCATCAAGAGCGTTGGAATAAGCTTTGGGACGATGAACGAGCCAATAAGCTAAAGCGTGAAGACAGTCCTGATTATTGGCTTTGGAGCCAAAAGTTTTATGAAGCCGAAATTGAAGAACTTGAACATATTTGGGAATTGATTAAAGATATTTAAAAGAAAGAGGTAGATAAGATGTCTCTATATCGTGTAAAGACTCCTGATGAAGTTGTGCATTATCTTATGCCTGATTTCATCAAACTAACTGCGTCCATGTGCTATAATATCACAGAGAATCCTGATGAATATCGTGGTGTGCTAGTAGATGGCAAGCCTTATAACATTGACACTAAGAATCCCATTCCTGACCTAGAAACTGTTGAATGTGACGCTTATGAAAACTGGACTGATGAGATGAAGGCTGAATATGACCTTTATATTCTAAATCAGTCTAAAGAGTGGCATCTAAAGGATATTTCTAAGGCTACTGGTGAAGCTATTAGCAAGGGTATTGATGTGGCTCTTGATGGTTCTGGTGAGCTTGACCATTTCAGCCTAAGCATTGAGGACCAAACTAATATCAATGATATGTTCAATGCGGTCGTTCTCGGTGCAACTCAGTATATTTACCATGTAGACAATGAAGATTGTAAGACCTATACCGCCGAACAAATCACAAAAATTTATATTGCAAAGCAAACCGCAATTACTCAAATCGTTACTTATGGCAATATGCTTCGTAAGTGGATTCGTCGTGCTGAATCTATGGAAGAGCTTGAAGGTATTCAGTATGGTGTTGAACTTCCTGCTGACATCAAGACCGAAATGGATGAGCTACTAAAGACTGCTACTGAACAGATGAATGCTGTTCTGGCGAAGCTATCTGGTAAATAATTATGAGTAGATCAATTCGTATCCACATATTATTTTTTATGATTGGCGGATTGATCTATCAAGGCATTGAAGCTCTATGGAAAACAGGCTCTGGTCATCCTTTACATTGGACTATGGCTGTTGCTGGTGGCTTGAGTTTCGTGTTCATAGGTTTGCTGAATGAAGGTAAAAACCCTCCTCCTATTGCTGTTCAAATGGCGATAGGAGCTGGGTTTATTACCGTATTAGAAGCAATATTGGGACTCATATTGAATACTTATATGGGCCTTGATATATGGGATTATAGCAATATCCCCTTCAATGCTTTAGATGGAAATATTTGTCTGCCTTTTACATTGGCTTGGTTTTTGCTAAGTGGTATCGCCATTTGGCTTGAGGATAAACTACACGAAGTGTTTGGAGGTATAAAATGCCAGCACTAACAGCTAAAATTGCATTAGATAAAATTGAAAAAATTGAAATTTATGTTGCTAATTGTAAGAAAACAGTAACACAAGTGAAGAAGGCTACAGGAGCCAATTTTATCATTAATGGTGGAATGTGGAATAGTGACGGTAGTCCTTGCCCTTTGCTTAAAGTTAAGGGCAAATGGTTAAGTAAACGGCCTTGGAAAAGCTATGGTTTCACTTGGCATAATGGTAGTGATATCAAGATGGCTATTGCTGGGCCTGTTGATGAGCCTTCTACTAATTTCATTACAACAACTCCACTAATCGTCAACGGGAAACCTGTATCTAAACTATCTTATGACAATGCTATGGGTGGTAAGCGTCCTAGAACTGCTATGGGTTTGGATAGTAATGGTAATTTGAGGCTTTATGCAACAACCATCGGAGTCACGCCTGAGTATCTAAGAAGTTATATGGAAAATACTTTTGGGTGTAAGGATGCTATCATGCTAGATGGTGGCGGCTCTACTCAATGTGATTTCAACGATGAAGCAATCAAGGGCGAAGGAAGAAAATGTCATAACTTTATTTGTGTTTACATTAAAGGCTCTGAAAAGAATCCTAGCCCAAAAGACGATGATAAAGAAGATGGTGTTGAAGTGGTGAGTTCAGAATATAAAATCATTCAAGATTATATTACAAAGAACCCTTGCTATACAAAGCAAATCAAGTGTAAAAAAACTAAGATGATGCTACATAGCACAGGAACTCCGGGCGGAACAGCACAGGCTTTCGCCAATAATATGAACAATAGTTCTGCAACAACAAGTGTAGAATTCGTTATTGATGATACAGGAATTTATCAGCTACTTCCTCTAGGCATCAAGTCTTGGCATTGTGGCAAAAGCGCAAACAGTACTCATATTGCTTGTGAGCTTTGTGAACCAACAGAAGCTAAATGCATCCCTGTAAATTGGTCTGTTATCAAAAGTGGCGCAAGTAATAATAAATGGGCTGTGACTGCACTACAAAAAGAACTTATTGCATGGGGTTATGACCCAAAGGGTATTGATGGTAGTTATGGACCGGGTTGTCTTACGGCTGTGAAGAAGTTCCAGCAAGACCAAGGCTTGAGTGTAGATGGTTGTGTTGGCTCTAATACACTAAAAAGACTTCAAGCCAGAAATGGTAGTTATCTTGATTTCAAGACTTATGTGGAAGATACAAGAAAGTTCTTTGAAGATGAGTGGAATAAGGCTGTTTGGCTTTTTGCTAAGATTCTAAAACAAGTTGGTGGCAAAGCCTCAGAAATCACTTCTCATTATGAAGGAGGTAAGGCAGGGATTGCTTCAAAAACCCATGTAGATCCGAGCCATATCTTCCCTTATTATGACAAGACTATGGATGACTTTAGAAAGGCAGTAGATAAAGCTATGAGTGCTGAAAATGCGTCTGCGACCGTTGTAACGACTGAGCCTAGTTCTTGGGCTAAAAGTTCTTGGGAAAAAGTAACTAAAGCTAAAATTATGGATGGAACACGTCCTAAAAATAAAATCACAAGAGAAGAAATTGCTTGTATCATTTGCAATCTTGGGCTTGTAAAGGAGTGATTATATGGCATATGGTTCTGTGTTAGGTAGAAATACAAAGCCTCAATTTGTTCCTACATTTGCTATTTCTGGACCTCTTCCGGGCGATACTGTGACGGTAAGTTATGGTAAAACTACTGTTGAGGCTGTTGAAGATAATGGGGTTTGGTATGCTAAAGCGTGGGCTTATGGGAGTTATACTGTAAGTGTAGGGAGTAAATCTATAACTGTAAATGTTGATGAAGTTAAGTTGTATGAGGTAGTGCTAAAAAGTTCATTGAATGATAGTAGCTGGAATGCTATTAGAAAAGTTG
Organism: uncultured Tidjanibacter sp.; assembly: GCA_934663885.1. GTDB lineage: Bacteria > Bacteroidota > Bacteroidia > Bacteroidales > Rikenellaceae > Tidjanibacter. The sequence goes on along the minus strand of CAKUKW010000002.1, from coordinate 2,102 downwards.
CGGATGCAGGGCAAGCTAGTAATTATTGGAATGTCGGCGATACTAAAAGTATTATTTTAAACGGAACTGTCCAAGGGTATACTTTTAGTAATTTTACAGTAAATGTTTTTATTATTGGAATCGACCACAACAGTAATATAGAAGGTACAAACCGTATTCACTTCCAAATTGGTAAAACAACAAGTAGTATAAATATCGCTTTCTGTGATAGCTATTATAATAGTGCAGGAACTTTCGATGGTTTCCGCATAAATCTGTCAGCTACCAACTCTGGCGGTTGGAATGGAAGCTATGGTAGAAAGACTTTATTGGGCAACATTGGTACTCCTGTCTCACCCATTGCAAATAGCTTTATAGTTGCACTACCGTCCGACCTTCGTTCGGTCATGAAATCTGTGACTAAGTATACAGATAATACAGGTAACGCTAATGATACGTCTGACGTAGTTACAGCTACTAATGATTATCTGTTTTTCTTAGCAGAGTTTGAAGTTCAGGGCATACATACATGGGCCAATTCATACGAGCAGAACTATCAGACACAGTACGACTATTACAAGGCTGGCAACAGTAAAATCAAGTACCGTCATGATTCTACTAGTACTGCTGTGCTATATTGGTGTCGCTCACCCGATGCTACCAGCAACGATGGTTTTTGTGACGTGAATAAAAGCGGTGGCGCCTCTCGCGCTAGAGTACTTGCTTCATATGGTCTAGCTCCCGCTTTTTGTGTTTAATCAAAATTAAATCAATTAAGAGGTGATATAATGTCATATGGTACACTAATGTCTCAAACCCCTTCTACTTTATTCTCCCTAGCAACTCTCCATATCACAGGCTGTGCAACAGGTTCAACAGTAACCGTAAGCTCCACTGGGGGGGGGGTACAAACAGCTAAAGAAATAAGTTCTGGCGTTTGGGAAATTGAAGTTGATAAAGGGAATTGGACTATAAGTTGCACAGGAGCTTTAGATGAAACCGTTGAAGTAAATACAAATAAATTGTATGAAGTTGTGCTGGTTTTTCCTGATGCTGTCTTGGAAAATAATTCTTGGGCAATGATAAAAGCCGTAGCGCAGTCTGGAAAAGCTCCGCAAATTTGGAGTATTGGAGATAGAAAGAAAGTATCCTTAAATGGGTCTGGAAACACAATAACTTTAAACAACTATCCTGTTGAAGCATTTATAATTGATTTCGAGCATATGGTAAGTGCGTCAGTGTATAGCAATAAGAGAATTGACTTTCAAATAGGCATTGCAAATATTAATCAAATAGTTGGTTTTGTTGATGACGATTATGGAAAAGTTCCTGATGATCCAATGAACAGACTTACAATGGCACAGCACGCTCCAAGATATGGCTCTTGGCTTGATGGCGGAGTGTTTAATATGTTAAATAATAAAACAGATGTGTTTCCAAGTTTTTTACCAAAAGAATTGTTAGACGTGTTGGAAAAATATACGGTTTATTTTACAAGTACACGAAATAATAATATTGAATTTATAATTACTAGTACGACACTTTCTATTCTATCTGAATATGAAATGTTTGGTACTAATAGAATTGGTATTGATGAATCTGCTTATGAAAAACAAAAACCATACTTCAAATCTGGAAACGACAAAACTATTTGGCAATATAATGACACTAGGTTTAATGCTAAAAGCTGGTTAAGGACCCACGCAAAAAACAAAGTAAATTACGTTGCCACAGTTGGAAGTATTACCAACGAATATAGCGAATATGGAAATTATTCTTATGGTATTTGTCCCGTATTTTCCATCTAACCATATGACATAATTATAATTTTATAACGAGGTGAAATAAATGAACATTAAAATTCGTCTAAAAAACCCCACATTCTGGGTACAAATCCTTATTTCCGCTTTTGCAACGGCTCTAGCCTATGCTGGTCTAACTGCGGCTGATATGACTACTTGGGCCGGAGTATGGAATGTAATCGTAGGAACTTTCAGCAATCCTTATTGTTTGTTCCTTGTAGCTTCTAGTGTCTGGAACGCACTGAATGACCCCACTACTGTAAACGGTATCCTAGGTTCTGGTGACAGCTCTCTAGCAAAGACTTATACAAGCCCTAAAAA
>CAKUKW010000001.1 GCA_934663885.1 uncultured Tidjanibacter sp. | reverse complement strand
GAATAGCAGGCGTAAAGATAACCATTTTCATAATAAACGGGGCTATCAGGCAGGAGGGATAAATATTGCCAGCGTGCGGGGTAATGCACTGAAATCATTATATTTGTTTCCGTAAAACCTGTTTTCTGCGGACATATATCAAAAAATATATAACATGAAGAAGATTATCTACTCAGTATTTTGTGCCTGGACGCTCGTCGTGCTGGCCACCGGATGTGCGGGAACCGCAGGCGAAGCCCCCGCCATCATCCCTGCACCGCAGCAGATGGAAATGCACCGCGGCAGCTTTACATTTCCGGAAGAGTTGACAATAGCTGTACCGGATATATCCGTTCTTTCGGCAGTTAATTACCTTACGCTCCAAATACCCTTGCAGGTCAAGACGGTGCTCTTCACAAACGACACAAAGGGGGATATCATCTTCAATGTGGACGACCGCCCCGACGACGGGAGTTATACCCTGTCGGTCGGTAAAAAGGTGATAACTATGACCGCGGGCGGAGTGGCGGGTATAATAAACGCCGTCTCCTCACTGAGGCATTTGCTTCCGCCCGTTATTGACGAAGAAGAACAACCCGAAGGGCCGTGCACTATTCCTGCACTGGTGATAAACGATTTTCCGCGCTTCGAGTGGCGCGGCCTGCACCTCGACGTGGCGCGGCACTTTTTTGACAAGGAAGAAGTTATGAGGCTTCTCGACATAATGTCTTTCTACAAGTTTAATAAGTTCCACTGGCACCTCACTGACGATCAGGGATGGCGCGTGGAAATAAAGAAATATCCGGAACTGACCGGGAAAGGGGGCTGGCGGGAATTCAACAGCCAGGATCGGAGTTGCCTGCGCATAGCCGGGAGGGACGGCAACCCCGATATGCTGTTACCCGAAAAACACCTGCGTGAGGAAAACGGTAAAACGCTTTACGGCGGATATTACTCACAAGAAGAGATACGTGAGGTGGTGGCTTATGCCGCGCGTCTTGGTATCGACGTGATTCCCGAGCTTGATATGCCCGGCCACAGCCAGCGCGCCATAGACAATTTCCCGTACCTTTCATGTTTCGGCAAACCGGACTGGGGCCATACGTTCTCATCGCCGCTGTGTCCCGGAAAGAATACGACGCTGGAGTTCTGCAAAGACGTGTACGCCGAAATTTTCGAGCTTTTTCCATATAAATACGTCCATTTGGGCGCCGACGAGGTGGAGAAGGACAACTGGAAGAAGTGCCCCCATTGCCAGAAACGGATAAGGGACGAGAAACTCGACGGCGAGGTCGAGCTCCAGGCCTGGTTTGTGCGTGAAATGGAGGCGTTCTTCAACGAGAACGGGCGCATGCTGCTGGGCTGGGACGAGATAGCCGACGGCACCCTTTCGCCTACGGCCGCCGTAATGTGGTGGCGCAATTGGGCCCCGAAGAATGTGTGCAAGGCCGTGTCGCAGGGCAATCATGTAGTGATGTGCCCAAACACGGAGTTTTACCTCGATTACGCGGAAGGGAAATACGCTGTGACGAATATTTATAATTTCGATCCCTACCAGGAGCGCCTGCAGATGACCGAAGAGCAGAAAAAATATGTGCTCGGCATCCAGGGTAACCTCTGGACGGAATGGGTGCCTTCGTGGGAACGTGTGGGCTACCAGTATTTCCCGCGGGTTTTCGCCGTGAGTGAGGCCGCGTGGACGATGCCGGAGAACAAGGACGAGGAGGATTTCAACCGGCGTGTCATGAAGAACTACGCCCGCCTGGAGGCTTTCGGAATGAATTACAGACTTCCGGCTATAGAAGGATATTACGACGTCAACGCCTTTGTCGAGGCGACGGAGGTGTCTATTGACTATCCCATGGATAACGTAACGCTGAGGTATACTACGGACGGGACGATCCCCGGTGCGTCGTCGCCGGTGTTCGTTTCCCCGATGAAGCTCGCCGAGACTACCGACCTGTCAATTAGGCTTTTCCGCCACGACGGCCGGCCGGGCGACGTGACGCGCTACCGGTTCGTCAGGAGCGAATACATCCCCTCGCTCGATTTCGAGCAGGCGCCCGCGGAAGGATTAAAAGTCAAATGGTACGATTACCGCGGCAGCGACTGCGCGGGTATAGGCAAAGCGTCCCTGAAAGGAGAATACATTACCGACGGCATTCGCATACCGGAAGGCGTGCGAGGGAATATCGGACTGGTGATCGACGGTTTCATAGATATTCCCGGGGATGGGATATATACCTTCTGGCTTAATTCGGATGACGGAAGTATTCTTATGATAGACGATGAACTGGTGATAGATAATGACGGCGCCCATTCGCCCCGCGAGATAATCGGCCAGAAAGCACTCCGCCAGGGATTCCATAAAATACATGCCCGCTACTGGGATTATAACGGCGGCACACTGCAGATGGGTATAATCGACGGTAACGGCGAAAAAATCAGCCTCGACGACAAAGGATGGTTCAGGCATTAACCTGATTTATTGCCCGTAATCACCATCCCTGATTACTGCCCGCCGGAAAAGAACGGCGGGCAGTATTGTTTTCCCGGAAAACGAACCGCGACGGGATATGTTTTTAATATGTCCGGACTATAATCTAAACGGCTCGATACTATAAATAAATAAACGGAAGACGGCAGGCGCAATTAATCGCAATATTTTTACTATTTTCGTTGCGGATATTTTTACATATTATTACATATCTCCAAAGTTTAAGTAAATTCTGATATTCGATATACAATTTTAATAACAAACACAAACTGAAATGAAAAGATTTTTTATCGCTCTGCTGGCGGTGCTGACGCTGGGCCTTACCGCCAGGGCCGATGAGGGAATGTGGCTGCTGCCCTACCTCCAGAAGATTAATTACGCGGATATGAAAGCGAATGGACTTAAACTTTCCGCTACCGACATTTACAATCCGAACGGATCTTCGCTTATGGATGCCATCGTTATTTTCGGCGGCGGCTGTACCGGTGAGATCGTTTCTCCGGACGGACTTATTTTCACGAACCACCACTGCGGCTACGGCTCCATACAGGCTCTTTCGAGCGTTGAGCATGACTACCTTAACGACGGGTTCTGGGCTATGAACAGGGCCGAAGAAATTCCCGCGCCGGGCCTATCCATAACTTTTATCCGCTCGATGGAGAATATTACCGCCGAGATAGTGAAAGATATTCCTGAGAATTATACGGAGCAGCAGAGGAACGAAATTATAGCAAATAACGTAAAGGCTTACAACGCGCTGCTCAGGGAGCAGAACCCCGGCAAAACCGCCCGTGTGGAGTCTTTCTTCGGCGGCAACGAGTTTTTCGCCATCGTTTCGGAAATTTTCCGCGACGTGCGCCTCGTGGGTACCCCACCCTCGTCGATAGGTAAATATGGCGGCGACACCGACAACTGGATGTGGCCGCGCCATACCGGTGACTTCTCAATATTCAGGGTTTATTCGGCTCCTGACGGTTCTCCCGCTGCTTACTCTCCCGACAACGTGCCTTACAGCACTCCGAAACACCTTAAAATATCGGCGCAGGGTTACAAGGAAGGCGACTTTGCCATGGTAATGGGCTTCCCCGGTTCGACACAACGCTACATGACTACCTATGAAATAGACGAATTCCTCGATATATCGGCCCCCAACCGCATTTTTATCCGCGGAGAAAGGCAGGATATCATCTGGAAAGATATGGAAGCGAGCGAAAAGGTACGCATTCAGTATGCAAGCAAGTACGCCGGTTCTTCTAACTACTGGAAGAATTCGATAGGTATGAGTAAAGCACTTAAGAAGCTCAAAATCAGGGATAAGAAGGAGGCCGAGGAGCGAGCGTTCCAGGCATGGGCCACTGCCGATCCTTCGCGTGCCCGCTACGCCACCGCGCTTCCGCTTATTGCCGAATCCGCCGAAGGCGCTGCTGTGACCGGCCACGCTCAGATCCTCGCCGAAACCATACTGACGCCGTTCGAAATAGCCCGTATAGCGGCTTCAGCTTCGAGAGGCCTCGCAAAAATTGACGAAATGACGCCCGAGCAGTTGGAGCGCATTTCGGATAACCTCTACAAGAATTACAACGAGCCCACCGAACGTAAGGTCGCCAAACGTATGCTCGAGATAGCTATGGAAATGCTTCCAGCCGATGTATACCCGGAGTTCATCAATACGGATGTAATTGGAAAATTCGGAGGCGATGTGAACCGGTATGTGGATTGGGTATTCGATAACTCTGTATTTGCTACAAAGGAATCTTTCGACGCTTTCCTGGCCGATTTCGACGCTGAAAAGATGGCCGCCGATCCGGCGATGCCTATCTACAGCTCCACCGTTGAGAAATATTATGGATTGTTCGACAGCAGGAGTGACGCCGACGTTAAATTCGACGAAGGCCACAGGCTTTATGTCGCCGGACTCCTCGAAATGAACCCCGACGCGAAATATTATCCCGATGCGAATTTCACGATGCGACTTACTTACGGTACAATCGAGCCTTACTCTCCCGCTGACGCGGTCGATTACAGCTATTATACCACCCTCAAAGGCGTTATCGAGAAGGAAGATACTTCCAACCCACTCGAATTCACCGTTCCCGACAAGCTCAAGCAACTCTACGAGACGGGCGACTACGGCCGCTACGCCGATTACACCGGTCTTACGAAGAAAGAGATAAAGAACGGAGCCAAAGGTCACCTCAATACCTGCTTCATTTCGACCAACGACATTACAGGCGGCAACTCCGGAAGTCCGGTACTTAACGGCCGCGGCGAATTGATCGGCCTCGCATTCGACGGCAACTGGGAAGCCATGAGCGGTGACATAGTGTTCGAACCCGAGTTGCAGCGCTGCATCAACGTCGACGTACGCTATGTCCTCTGGACAATCGATAAGTTTGCCGGAGCTGGCCACCTGCTCGACGAAATGACCATAGTCTGGTAATTCTTGCAGATTGCAAAGGCATAATTATAAAGGCCGCGTTAAATTACGCGGCCTTTTATATGCAAAACCGTTTTTTGTAAAAAATCACTATCTTTGAACTGCTACAGATACCGTATTCTCCGGAAAACCAAGTAAGAAAAAATGTTTTTCGGGGTTTCGGTGTGAAAATTAACAAGAGGCCATAATGACGACAATAGAAAAAATTAAGGAACTTATCACGTTCTATAACGATTATCCCAAGAAAGGAATAATTTTTATCGACGTACTGCCCGTGCTCGGTAACTCGGAAACTTTCACCGCACTGATACACGAATTGAATAAGGCCGTATCGTCGCCGAATATAGCCGCTCCCGAGGCGCGCGGATTCCTTTTCGGTGCGCCGCTGTTGCTCCTGGGCAAGGTCAAGAATTTTATCGCTTTCCGCAAGAACGGGAAACTCCCCGCCGCCGAGAACGACCTGAAGAAAGTATCGATTATAAAGGAATACGGCGACGACAGCCTCTATTACAGGGTGTCGGACATTGAGCACGCGCGCTCCGCAGGCGGCGTCATAGAAATAACCGTATTCGACGACATACTGGCTACCGGGGGTACCGCGGAAGGCATGGCGAAACACCTGAACGGAATGACGGTCGAAGGCCCCGAAGGCAAACTACAGGTAAAAGTCAAGGAATTTGTTTTCCTGGCGGAAATTTCCGAACTTAAAGGAAAGGAGCGACTGGAAAAAATAGCACCCGTAAAAGTGCTTATATCATATTGATAAGCACTGGCCGCAGGAAAATCTTTATTGTAAAAATGGTGGATCTCCCTTATGGGCGGGGAAGCGCGGAATATGATGTTAAAATAAAAAGGATCGCTCCGAACAGTTACCTCCGGAGCGATCCTTATTTATACCGTTTTAAACGGTTTTATCTTTATATGCACACCAGGGGCGTATCCCGCACTCTGGGCAGTGCGGATTGCGTGCGGTGCAGACGTACCGGCCATGGAGTATCAGCCAATGGTGGGCTTTGGGTAGCAATTCGGCCGGAATGTTTTTTGTCAATTGCTTTTCCACCGCAAGGGGGGTCGTAGCTTTCCGGGCCAGGCCTGTACGGTTGGCCACCCTGAATACGTGTGTATCCACCGGCATGACATACCTGTCATAGACCACAGCGGCCACGACGTTGGCGGTCTTGCGGCCCACCCCGGGTAGTTTCTGCAAATCCTCGACATTGTCCGGAACGGTACCGCCGAACTCAGCGATGAGTTTGCGGGCCATACCTACGAGGTTTTTAGCCTTATTGTTGGGATACGAGATGCTCCGTATATACGGAAAAACGTCTTCCGGTTCGACCGCAGCGAGAACACCGGGCTCGGGAAAGCGCTCGAAAAAGGCGGGCGTCGTCATATTGACCCTTTTGTCGGTGCATTGGGCCGAAAGGATAACGGCTACGAGCAGTTCGTACGGCGAGCCATAAGAAAGCTCTGTTTCGGCCGGCCCTGCATTTTCCGAAAACCAGCCTATTATCCCTGCATACCTCTCCTTGGTAGTCATAATATTATCCTTAATCCGCCGTTGCCAGCATCCGGTTCTTGTTTAAACCCAGGCATGCCAGTATTTCCTCGCCGTATATGAAATCCGTTATCTTTTTCTGGAGCTCTTCGCGTCCGTAGAACACGGCTATATCCGAAAGCTCCATCATGACCATTACGTTTTCCCTCATTTTCATGCCCAGCGAAGCGTCCCAGCTCTCGGGAAAACGCGAGAAGTAATCTATGTATTCCATAGCGACATTGAGGTAGTAATTGAACAGTTTGTCGCCCTTTTCCATAGCGCCGGCCCTGTAATACGAATTTATCATCGAAAGAAGATGTATGTTGCAGTCCAACTGCACGGGAGGCACCTGCTCCAGGCCGTAATCGAGTACCCCGACAGCCTTTACAGTATCGCCCCTTTCACTCAGCCCGTCAGCCAGGCGAGCGAAACTGCCCCATACCTGTGCCGCATTATAGCTGTGTTTCGTAAATCCGTCGACATACACCCTCGGGTCGGCAACATTGCCCCAGCGGAATACTTCCATCATGTTGTGGTAAAGAAGATCCACATCTATCCGGCCAAGGGAAAGGTAATCCTCGGGGGTCTTTATCGGGACGAGCCTGTAGGCGTAACCGTCGAACTGCATGTAATCGAGCATTCCCAGCTTTTTGATAAGTTGCCTCGGGACGGTAAAATAGATCGGCCTCTTCCAGTCGAAGTTGGCAAGCAGGTCGAGCAGCATCATCTCGCCGCGGTCTATAGTTCCTCCGGTTATATTAATCTCGATCGTATCCAGCATAAGGTGGGCATCCTCGGGTTTAACAATTCCGCATTCCAGGGCATTCTCCTTGTTTACCGGAACTATGATTTTGCGCGTTGGAACAAAGTCGAACGTAATATTTTCACTGGCCGTGAAGTATGATACGGGACTGTCGCTCTTGATGAAGTCGATCACGGCATCTATGGGTGCGCTTTCCACGAGCTCCTCCACGTATAACAACTCGTTTTTATACATATATTTGTCCAGAGGCAAACTGAAAGGCACGGGATCCGATTCGTTGAACTTGTAAAGCATCTCCTCCGCATACCATCCGGCCGCCAGGTAGCTCATGTTCATCACCCTTACGTCGGGGCGCACCCCCTCGACCTCCTGGTTATACCACAGCGGGAACGTGTCGTTGTCGCCGTAATCGATAATAATGGAATTGGGGAGGCATGTCTGCAGATAGTTCCATCCGATGTCGCGCGCCACGTATCGGTGGCTGCGGTCGTGGTCGTCCCAGTTCTGGGCAGCCATAAGCACGGGAACCCCGGCGCAAATCACGGTAGCCGCTACAGCTATGATTTTGTTGTCCTTACGGAACAGTTTAACGAGCCAGTTCTTCACGCACATTACGCCCAGCCCGATCCATATACAGAAAGTATAGAACGAGCCCGAATAGATATAATCCCTTTCGCGCGGCTCGCCGGGTGCGGTATTGAAATAGACCACCACGGCCACGCCCATCATTATGAAGTTGAGCATCACGACGGTGAAATTCTTCGGGTCGCGGTTCAACTGGTAAATAAGTCCTATGAGGCCGAGTATGAACGGCAGGAAGTAGTATTTGTTGCGGCCCTTGTTTCTCTCCATCTCAGACGGGAGCCCGTCCTGGGGGCCGAGATAATATTCGTCTATGAATTTGATGCCCGACATCCACTGGCCGTCGGTTATTTCGCCGGTCGACTGGTTGTCGCTCTGTCGTCCTACGAAGTTCCACAGGAAATAGCGCCAGTACATGAAATTGAGCTGGTAGTTGAAGAAATACCGCATATTTTCTCCGGCGGTGGGATACTCTATGAACTGGTCGTTGTAGTATATTTTCTTCTTACCCGAAACTTCGCCCCATTGTTTGTAACCTTCGATCTGGTAGTCGAGCATTGACCACATACGCGGGAAAAGAACTTTGAATTCGTCGGGATATTCGTATCCGCTGATTTTGTACGATTTCTTGTATTTTCCGTCCGTTCCCTTGTAAAACTTCGGGGTCTCTTTATAGCTCAGCATAGCCCGTTGTGCGGGATATTGCTCCCCGTACACCAACGGACGGCTTCCGTACTGCTCGCGGTTGAGGACGTAAAGCAGGGAATAGGCGTTGTTTGGATTGTTGCTGTTCATCGGCGGGTTGGCGCTTGCGCGTATGATGAGCGCGCCGTAAGTGCTGTACCCCACCAGTATAACGCCGAAACACACGATGAGCGTGTTTAGCAGCACTTTACCTTTTTTGTGCGTATAGTAGACTCCGAATATAGTTGCACCCAGCAGAAGCACGAACCAAAGGATAAGCCCCAGGTTCATCGGGAATCCGAGTCCGTTCGTGAGCGCCCTGTCTATGAAAGCCCCTACGCCGGTTACGCCCGGCATGATAATCACGTTTATGGCCACAAGTATTGCGGCGGCGGCAAGTATCGTTTTGAGGATACCTTTCCATGTTACCTTTTCTGTCTTGCGGAAGTAATAAATGAACGCCAGCGCGGGAATCGTAAGCAGTGTTATTATACGCAGGCCTATCGATAAACCCATGATCAGCGCCACCAACACCAGCCACCGGTTACCGTGCGGCTCGTCGGCGTGCTCGTCCCATTTCAGCATGGCCCATACGGCACCCATGGTGAGAGTCGAAGTGAGTGCGTAGGTGTCGGCCTCGACCGCCGAAAACCAGAATGTATTCATAAAAATGCAGGATGCCGCTCCTACGAGTGACGCTCCCAATATGGTCCAGACTTGCGTTAAGGTCATTTCCCCCGCCTTCACGCCGTAAATCTTGCGGCCCATCCATGAAATTGTCCAGAAGATGAACATTATCGTGAAGGCGCTGGCAATGCACGACATGGCGTTGACCATCATAGCCGCCTTTTCAGGGGAGGCGAACATCGTAAAGAACCGTGCCAGGAGCATAAACAGCGGCGCTCCGGGAGGGTGCATGACCTGCAGCTTGTACGCCGTGGCTATATACTCGGGACAGTCCCACATACTGGCCGTCGGCTCCATCGTCATCAGATATACGACGGCGGCAAGGAGGAATACTCCCCATCCCAGTATCGTATTGTACTTTCGGAAATAGTCGTAGTTCTTGAAAAGCTTCATATAGTAGTTTAGTTTATTTTCGCTCCCGATGGCCTGTAACGACGCAGCCCTGAGTCGGTTTAAATACCTCATATACCGACTTTGATGTGCAAATTTAAAAAAATAACGGAGTATTACCCCAATTATTCTCGACATATCGCCTAAAGTTGCTAATTTTACGCCTCTAACGTAACAGATTGCACTCCATGAAGTCCGAACTGATGCTCCATAACACGCTTACCCGCAGGCGTGAAATATTCGAACCCCTGAACCCGCCGCACGTCGGGCTGTATGTCTGCGGTCCTACGGTTTATGGCGATCCGCACCTGGGGCACGCCCGTCCGGCGATAACGTTCGACCTCCTTTTCCGCTACCTATCGCACCGGGGCTACAGGGTCCGCTACGTGAGGAATATAACCGATGTCGGTCATCTGGAGAGCGATGCGGATGAGGGCGAAGACAAACTGGCCAAGAAAGCGAGGCTGGAAGGGGTCGAGCCGATGGAGGTAGCTCATCATTATACTGTGCGTTACCATGACGCGATGAGGGCGCTGAATGTTCTTACGCCGTCGATAGAGCCGACCGCCTCAGGCCACATACTTGAGCAGATAGAATTAGTAAAAAAGATTTTGGCGTCGGGCTATGCCTACGAGAGCAACGGCTCCGTTTATTTCGACGTAGTAAAATACAACGAAGACCACGATTACGGCATACTTTCGGGCCGCAGGGTCGACGATATGCTGTGCGGCACGCGCGAGCTGGACGGCCAGGGCGACAAACGCAGCCCGCTGGATTTCGCGCTTTGGAAAAAGGCATCGCCGGAGCATATTATGAGGTGGCCTTCGCCATGGAGCGACGGTTTCCCCGGCTGGCACATGGAATGCTCGGCGATGAGTGTGAAATACCTCGGCGAGAGGTTCGACATACACGGCGGCGGTATGGATTTGATGTTCCCGCACCATGAGTGTGAAATAGCGCAGAATACCGCGGCGGACGGCCACGGGGCAGCCAGGTACTGGCTTCATAACAACATGATAACGATAAACGGGCAGAAGATGGGTAAGTCCCTGGGCAATTTCATTACCCTTGAGCAACTCTTCACGGGTGACCATCCCGCACTGGAGCAGGCCTATTCGCCGATGACGATACGGTTCTTTATACTGCAGGCGCATTACCGCTCGACGCTCGACTTTTCCAACGAAGCGTTACAGGCTGCAGAAAAAGGCTTGGACAGGCTTATGAAAGCTGTCGAAACCCTTTCAAAGATAGAGCCGTCCGTAAACTCAACCGTCGATATCGCCGACCTGGAACAGAGGTTTACGGAGTCGATGAACGACGACCTCAATTCCCCACTGGTCATAGCTGCCCTTTTCGATTGGGTACGCATCATCAACCAGCTTTATGAGAGGCAGCAGTCTATATCTGCCCCGGATCTCGAAAAATTGCGTGAAACGGTGAAAATGATAGTTACGGACGTCCTCGGGCTGGCCGATGAGAAAGCGTCGGGCGGAGCCGGGGATATGGTTGCGCCGCTTGTGGAAATGCTGCTCGATATCCGGATGCGGGCGAAGAATAACAAAGATTGGGCTACGTCTGACAGTATTCGCGACCGCATGACCGAAATAGGTATCCGCGTAAAAGACCGCAAGGACGGCTTCGACTGGGAGATTGAGTAGTTTCCCGGCATGGAGAATGTTATTTTGTCAGCCTTCGGGCGGGCTTGTGGCAGTCTGCCGGACGGATTTCCTGTCACTTTTACAGTAAAATGCTTTTGGCATATTATTCGTATGAAGATCATTCACAATCCGATTTATTAAAACATAATCATAAAAACCTTTTAAAAATTAGTCAGTTATGAAAGTTAAACCATTATCAGACAGAGTTTTGATCCAGCCTAATCCGGCGGAGGAAAAGACTGCCGGCGGACTTATCATTCCCGATACCGCTAAAGAAAAACCACTTGCGGGCAAGGTCGTGGCGGTAGGTCCCGGAACATCGGAGGTAACCATGGAAGTAAAAGTAGGCGACCAGGTGCTTTACGGCAAATATGCTGGCACGGAAGTGACCGTCGACGGTAAAGACTACCTAATCATGCGCCAGAACGACATTCTGGCCATAATCTGATCCGTTTGATCAATACGCTAAAGGGAGGAATAACTTAAAAAATCAAAGAAAATGGCAAAGGAAATCAAATATAACGTGGAAGCCCGCGAGCTTCTCAAGGAAGGCGTCGACGCTTTGGCGGACGCGGTTAAAGTGACCCTCGGCCCTAAAGGCCGCAACGTCATAATCGATAAAAAGTTCGGTGCGCCGCAGATAACAAAGGACGGCGTGACGGTGGCGAAAGAGATAGAACTCGACGAGCCGTTCCAGAACATGGGCGCGCAGATGGTCAAGGAGGTCGCCTCGAAGACGAACGACGATGCCGGCGACGGTACCACAACCGCTACTCTCCTGGCACAGTCCATCATCAGCGTCGGCCTTAAGAACGTTACCGCCGGCGCTAACCCGATGGACCTCAAGAGGGGTATAGACAAAGCCGTCGAAGCCGTCGTCAAGAGCCTCAAGGCGCAGAGCCAGACTGTCGGCAACGACATGGAGAAGATCAAACAGGTGGCTACCGTATCGGCCAATAACGACACCAATATCGGATCGCTGATCGCCGAGGCAATGGGCAAGGTCAACACTGAAGGAGTCATTACCGTTGAGGAAGCGAAAGGCACTGAGACACATGTGGAGGTGGTCGAGGGAATGCAGTTCGACCGTGGATATATTTCGGCCTACTTCGTGACCGACACCGAAAAGATGGAGGCCAGTTTCGACAAGCCCTTCATCCTGATCACCGACAAGAAGATTTCTACCATGAAGGAAATTCTTCCGGTGCTTGAGCCCGTTGCGCAGAACGGCCGCTCGCTCGTAATCATAGCAGAGGATGTGGACGGCGAAGCCCTCTCCTCGCTGGTGGTCAATAAGCTGCGCGGCACGTTGAAAATAGCTGCCGTGAAAGCCCCCGGTTTCGGCGACCGCCGCAAGGAGATGCTGGAAGACATCGCAATTCTTACCGGAGGTACGTACATTACCGAGGATAAGGGTTATAAGCTCGAAGACGCTACCCTCGAAATGCTTGGTACTGCTGACAAGATCACAATAAATAAGGAAAACACGACGATTGTCGACGGAGCCGGCAAGAAAGCTGCCATAAAGGGGCGCGTAGAGCAGATACGTAAGCAAATTGAGACAACCACTTCGGATTACGAAAAGGAAAAACTCCAGGAGCGCCTCGCTAAACTTTCGGGCGGCGTAGCGGTGCTTTACGTGGGTGCGGCGACCGAAGTCGAGATGAAAGAGAAGAAAGATCGTGTTGAAGACGCTCTGGCAGCTACCCGTGCGGCAGTAGAGGAAGGTTTTGTTCCCGGTGGCGGTGTCGCTTACATACGCGCCATACCCGCGCTCGACAAGCTTAAAGGCGATAACGACGACGAAAAGACGGGTATCCTGATCATCAAGCGCGCTATCGAGGAGCCATTGCGCCAGATCGTGGCAAACGCAGGTGGAGAAGGCTCGGTAGTGGTCAACAAGGTCAGGGAGGGTAAAGGCGCATTCGGGTACAACGCCCGCGCCGACAGGTACGAGGATCTCCTCGACGCCGGTATAATCGACCCGACCAAGGTGTCGCGCGTAGCGCTCGAGAATGCCGCGTCGATAGCTTCTATGTTCCTCACGACCGAGTGCGTGCTCGCCGAGAAGAAGGAACCCGTTCCCCCGATGCCCGCGGGCGGAGGAATGAACGGAATGGGAATGATGTAACGTAAGGTTATAATATTTAAAGCCCCGGGTTCTATGGAACCCGGGGCTTTGCTTTTATCGATCTGTAACTCTATTCGCTTATTTTTATTTCCGTTTTTGCTTGTCCAAAGACCGGATCAAAAAGGCACCGATGTGATTCGAAAGCAAATCTCAGCTCTTAAACCTGAAAAGGACGACCTTCGCCGGTTTTCGCTGCGATGCTCTGGCGCTCCTCCCGCGGCTTTGCAAAGTGAACCTGCCCACTTTGCCCTCGCTCCGCAGCGTCTGGTCGAACGAAAACGTCCCCGTTTTTAACGGTTTCATTCGCTCGATTTTTTTACGCCGATGCCACGTCGCCTCGCTCTGTGCTATCGCCCTGCCTCGCGTCAGACCTCGGGTCTGGCACGTCGGGTTAAAATTAGTCGAATATTGCAGATCCTCTAACTTCAATTTCGGTATCTCCAAAGAAAAGGTTTCGGCTTTCCTGAACTAAAATGCAAATGAAAGAATATGGTGCGCCTGTTGACGGCGCAGATGAATTATTATACCGACTTCAGAGTAATTCGCCCCTGCGGATCGAGTGTGGCGTAAACGGGGTTATTTATCCATTCGCCGAGGAAAACGGCCGTCGATTTTTTATCGAGAGGATATATCTCGGCGCAGTGGTTGTGTCCGAAGATAAAATAGTCGGCGTATTGTTTTTCCAGGTACTTGCGCGAGAACTTTACCATGGCGTCGTTTTCGCCATAGAATTCCACCGCTACCTCCCTCGATTTTCGGCTTCCCGCCGACCATGCGTGCCCGAACCTCACCGCCTGGTTGGGCGGTAGGAGTTTGGAAAATAACCACCTCACAGCCGGAGAGCGGAAAAGGCTATTCATCAGACGCGTCCAGAAACCGCCGGCTTTGGCGCAGATATCGTCCCCGTGGGTTATGAAGCATTTTTTCCCATATAGTTCGAGCTCCCCGGGCTGACTGTGTATGGTAACGCCGCATTCGGTATGAAGGTAGTCGTAGGCCCACATGTCGTGGTTGCCGGGAAAAAAGTGTATCTCCACCCCTTTGTCCGTAAGTGATGAAAGAGTCCCGAGCAGGCGTGAGAATCCTTTAGGCACAACACGCTTGTATTCAAACCAAAAGTCGAACATGTCCCCGACTATGAAAATAGCCCTGGCGTCCTTACCGACCCGTTTGAGCCACTCTACAAGGGCCTTCTCCCTCTCGAGTGACTCTTTGCGGGAACCAAGTCCCAAATGCATGTCCGAAGCGAAATAATACATTTTCTATAAAATAGATGTGTTACACCGGCAATGGACCGGCGGCTAAAACTTGCTTGCTCTAACTTTGCAGCGGCACCGCGAATCTGGCTATTCGATTTTCCCGAGCGCTTTCGTTATTTCCGTCCTGAGCCTTTCGCCGAAAACATTCCGGCGTATGATTGTACCGTCAGCACCGATAAGATAATTGGCCGGAATTTCGCTCACATTGTAAATTCGGGCTGCCGTCGAGCCGGACCTTTTGGTGTCGAAAACAGTGGTCCAGGGTATTTGCTGTTCCTGTACAGCCGTAACCCACTCCGTCCGCGAGTCGTCTATGCTGACTTGGAATATTTCGAGCCCGCTGTTTGCAAATTTTTCATACAGCTCTTTGTATTCGGCGTTCATTACCGCCGCCTCGGGGAATTCGGATGACCAGAAATCGAGTATGATTACTTTGCCTGTCCTGTCGGAGAGTTTTTGAAGGCGGCCGTATCGGTCCGGCATTTCTATTTCGGGGAATGAAGCGGGATTCTCTGCCATATCCGCCACCTCCCCGGCCAGCGCCATCGCAGCATCGTAGTTGGCAATCTCCTTTTTGAGGGCGGCTACATAAGGCGATCCGGGATAGGCTTCAGACGTATGCTCGGCCACGTCCCTGTAATATACTATGTCGTTGGAGCCGTCCGAAAGAAATTCATCGCCCGGAAGCCTCTGCCTGAGCGCATATACTGCCGCCAGTGTGGCGTGGTTGGCCATGATGAATTTTATGTGCTCGCGTTTGACGCTCCTGTACTCTTCGGTGTACTCCTCTGTAATCTTTCCGCGCAAGGTCTCGTCTTCAGCGGTAAGGGATATTTTGTACAACGAATCCAGCGTCCGGGCCCCGCTGCTCATTATATCCGTAATTTCTTTTAACAGTTCCGACTCCCGGGAGCCTTCCACACTATAGGATCCGGGGGTGTCGTAATGCGATTTTATGACTACTTTCTCCCCGGGCGATACGAAAAGGGGAATTACCGCGCCGTTTACTTTCAGGTTGTACAGAGTAGTCCTTCCCGAAGGAAGTTCAGGCGCAAAACGGAAGGCCCCGCCTGCATCCGTAACCGTGGTATCGCTCCACACCGTATTTCCTGCCGACACCATCTCCAGAGCGACTGACGCTTTGTCAGCTCCCGTAATATGTCCCTCTACCGAGGCCATGTTTTTCCCGCAGGAAGATAGGCCCGTTAAAATTACTGCCGCAATAAGCGGAACCGTGCGGCGGAATATGTTTTTGCCTGCCATAAGAGTTCGAATTGAAAAACAAATATAGTTTTTTTATCCGAAACGGCACGCACGCTGGGTTATTTAGGCCCCGGCAGGCGGTTTGAGTCAATTCGGGTAACCTGCCTGAAATTATCCGGTATTACACATTCCCCGGTCGGGTCATAATCCTTCCCTTCCAAATAACAAACCGGGGGAGAGTCTGTATTCCGCTCTCCCCCGGCTTTAACTAAAAGAGTTTTTATCTTCGGCACGGGTTTCTGCCCGTAGCCGCAATCGTAGCTCCGCCTTTACTCGGTCTGATCGCCTATACCCCTGTAAATAGGCTCCGGAATCACCACTTCCTGCGTGGCCCAAACTATAGATGAATTCTCGGAGGCCGACATTTCGCTAAGGCAAATCCCCAGGACCTGGTAGTAATAGTCCTTATAGCCGACAATTTCGAGGGGGATACGTTGAGTATGCATATAATCGAACATAAAGTCGTATGCAAACGGGTCCGTTCCCATGGTCAGCGTTACAGTGGGCGGATTCTTCAGGTTTACCGGCCTGTCGCCCCTGTAAATGTAAATATAGTCATAGGCCCCGCTGTAGTTGTGAAGCCACCTGAGTTGTATAAGGCTCCTGTTTACATAATTAACATGCAGGTAAGGAAGCCTGGGAAGATAGTCGTCCAAAGCCATCGAAGCACGCGTATCCTCTTCCACTGTTTCAAAGGCTGCCGCAACAGGTTCTGCAGAGCAGGACGACAGGTAAAGTGTGCACGCGAGCAGGGCCAGCGATAGTCCGAGCGTGTAGGTAATTTTTTTCATAGGTATTTTAATTGTCAGGTTGTTGTATGAGTGGTCGATTACATTATACTATTAGTCGACTGCGTTGATTGGAACGCATCTCCAGACTTCCTCTACCGATACTACTTCAGGCGTGGTCCAATGGATATTGAGAGACCCTTCTTCCGTCAGGCTTACCCCCAGTACCTGGTAGTACCAGTTCTCGTATCCCTCCATGCGGTGAAGATGATCATGGGTATGGTACCAGATGAAGTCGTGTGCGAAAGGATCCGTTCCCATCGGTATCACATAGGCGGGCGGATTCTGAAGGTCTACCGGGCTCTTACTCCTGTAAATATATATATAGTCGTAAGGTTCGCGGTAGTTGTGGAGCCATCTCAGCTTGATGTAGTCCATGCCCATGTATGTCACCTGAAGGTAAGGAATTTTGGGAACCCCCGGCAGAGCATCCAGATCGGTAGCGCGGGTGTCCGGTTCAACCGTTTCAGAGGTAACGGGCATAGGTTCGGCAGAGCAGGACGATAAGTAAAGAGTGCCTGCCATTACGGCCAGTGAAAGGCCGATAATATAAATGATTTTTTTCATAAGTATTAATTGTTAGGTTATTGCGGCCGGATTGGCCCCAGCTCTTGATTAGGAGTTAATAGAAGAGGGAAGGCCTTTTACATGATTTCAGGGCGTGGGATGAATGGCTTCCATACCCATTCCAGATTCTTCACTACCGGAGTGGACCAATGGATTATGTAAGGCGCAACATCGTCGGTCACTGTTCCGGAGAGAGTGTTCACGCTTACCCCGGCTACCTGGTAATAGAACGCGCGGTATTCTTCGTCAGGATCGATCCCCCAGTCGGTGGGATAAAAGAAATAGAGTACGTAATGGAAGGGATCGACTCCCATCGGTATCGATACCATCGGCCTTTCCTGCATGTCTATCTCCCCGTCGCTCCTGTAAATATGGACGAATTCATAGGGGTCTTTATATTGATGGCTCCAGGTCAGCCCGATACGGTCTTTCTGGCCTGTGACCTTCAGCGTCGGCATACGTATTATCGACCCTGTCCGGGTGTCGGGCTCTGATGTTTCATCCGGCATTGTGAGTTCGCCGCCGGAACAGCTTTGGTTGGAAATCGAGACGGTGATGGCGGCCAATAAAAGGCCGATCAGGTAGATGAATTTTTTCATAAGTTAAGTATTAATTGTTAGGTTATTGCGGGCGACTTGTGGCCACGCTTTTTATAATATTCGTTTAAATGGGGGTATTGGCATTTTTTACATGATCTCCAGGGGCGGCCAGGTTCCTCTGCCCGCCCACTCCATATTCTTTACCTCCTGGGTCATCCATTTGATCCTATATATAGGCATTTTGCTTCCGGCAACGTATTCCGTACATACCCCTATTACCTGATAATAGACGGGATAATAATCTTCGGCCGTACCCGTCTGCAAATCATCCAGGTAATAAAAATTGAAAGTGTATCGGAACGGGTCCGTTCCCATCGGTATCATAACCGTGGGTGCGGTGCTCGTGAAATCGCCCGTGATGTCGCTTGCGGGTGGAAGTATCGGTGTGGAGCTACTCCTGTAAATAAATACGTAGTCAAGGGGCTCGCGGTAGAGGTGTGTCCAGTTCAGGATGATCCGGTGGCTGTTTCCGGTAACGGTTAGATTGGCGATCATAATATTCATTACAGGCTCTGTCCACTCCGGTATGTCACCCATCGTCCTTGTACCGGGTTCGACGGTTCCTGGCGGCTGCATCATGGGTTCGCCGGAACAGCTTTGATTGGAAATCGAGACGGTGATGACGGCCAATAAAAGGCCGGTCAGGTAGATGAATTTTTTCATAAGTTAAGTATTAAGTGTTAGGTTATTGCGTGCGACTTGTGGCCACGCTTTTTATAATATTCGTTTAAATGGGGGTATTGGCATTTTTTACATGATCTCCAGGGGGCGGCTAAGGTACTTTTCCAAGCCACTCCATATTCTTTATATCCGGAGTAATCCATTTAATTCTATATTGAAGTTCTTTAGTCATATCCGGACCGGAGCCGACGATCTCCAGGTTTGCCCCCGCCACCGTGTAATAAACGGGATAGTAATTCTCGGTCGTATCGGGCAGTATATTATCAAGTTCACTAAAAATGAATGTGTAGCAGAACGGGTCGGCACCCATCGGTATCACGACTGCCGGTACCGTACATCCGATTGTGTTCCCGATTATAGGCGGTCTAAATTCACTCCTGTAAATCAGTACGTAGTCGTAGGATTCCGTGCAATAATGTACCCAGCTCAGGAAGATCTGGCTCCTGTTTCCGGTAACCGTTAAATCAGCACGCCAAACAGGGTATGCCGGACCCGGCGGCTCTTCAGGTATGGCGGTTCCGGGCGCCTGTATCATGGGCTCGCCGGAGCAGCTTTGATTGCAAATGGAGATGGTGATGGCTGCCAATAACAGGCCCAACATAAAGATGCTCTTCTTCATAACATTTTTAAGTTTTACGGTTATCAAATTCTCTCTCTGCGGAATGCGCGAATGGATTCCGTACAGCTAAATTACGGCTTAAGAGAATCATTTACAATATTTAAAACCGTGTCGAATAAAAATAAACCCGAATGGAATATTACTTTTTCGGGGCTGACGGCAACACGGAGTGGACTGAGTTTTGAAAATTGACCTGGTTTATAAAAATGTATTACTTATATTGTTTGTAATCAATATAATAGTGCTAAAGTTAAATGGCCTTTACGTATCAATATGATAAACGAAACAAATAATTATTATAAAACAATAAGAAAAAAGAATACGGAAACATATAAACGTGGCCGGAAATACACTATTTTTGTCCGCTTTTCCGCCTGAAATGGCGCGAAAACAGGCTTTTCAGGACTGCGTTTAGTGAGAAAAAATGCCATATTATATGGTGGTTAAGATTTTTTCTCTATATTTGCACTCCGTTTTGCCGTCTTATGGACGGCTTAATTGTGAGGTAAACTACTGAAAGACTGACAAAACGAGGGGCTGCAAAGAGTTAAAAAGGCGGCTTCAAAAATGAGGAAAATTCATACGGAAAAGACAAAAGGGCTCGAAAGCCCTAAATAAAAAATCAATAAAGGACAAAAAAGTAAACGAAATGCCAACTATTCAACAGTTAGTAAGGAAAGGGAGGGTTGAGCTGAAGGACAAGAGCAAGTCCCCGGCACTCGACGCATGCCCGCAGCGCCGCGGCGTTTGCGTACGCGTGTACACGACGACCCCCAAAAAGCCGAACTCAGCGATGCGTAAAGTCGCCAGGGTCAAGCTTACGAACCACAAGGAAGTCAACGCCTACATTCCGGGCGAAGGACACAACCTGCAGGAACACTCTATCGTACTCGTTCGCGGAGGCCGTGTAAAGGACCTTCCCGGTGTACGTTACCATCTCGTCCGCGGAGCGCTCGACTCATCGGGTGTCGACGGACGCCGCCAGCGCCGCTCGAAATACGGATCCAAGAGGCCTAAACCGGGCGCAGCACCTGCAAAGAAAAAATAAAAAGTACCCGGGGGCCGGAATAAAAGGGAAAGCAAGTATAGGCACGGCATCGGGTCGTGTTACAGGGTGGAAGGGGCGCGTCATAATTTTTTCAGGATGCGTCGGAAATAACACCGAAATGCTGTACCGGGAAAACGGCAGGGGAAGAATTAATTAAAAGCAGTGAAGGGCTGCACAAGGTGAAAAAAGCCGGAAAGCCGTAAAATAAAACCTGCACTGCGAATTTTAAACCACAATCAAAAAGAAGTAAAAGAAAATGAGAAAAGCGAAGCCTAAAAAGCGAATTCTACTTCCGGATCCCAAGTTCAACGACGTACTTGTGACGAGGTTTGTAAACAACCTCATGCTGGATGGTAAGAAGAGTATTGCCTACACGATATTTTACGATGCACTCGATATCGTAGGCGAGAAGTTGAAAGACGCGGATAAGGCTCCATTGGAGATCTGGAAACAGGCATTGGAGAACATCACCCCGCAGGTAGAAGTTAAGTCCCGCCGTATCGGTGGCGCCACATTCCAGGTTCCGACCGAAGTGAGACCCGAGCGCAAGATATCGATTTCGATGAAAAACCTTGTCCTTTATTCACGCAGACGCGCAGGGAAATCAATGGCGGAAAAACTCTCAGGGGAAATAATCGCCGCTTATAACCAGGAAGGCGCCGCATTCAAACGCAAAGAGGAAATGCACCGTATGGCAGACGCCAACAAGGCGTTCGCACACTTCAGGGCGTAAAGAAGGAGGCAAACTGATATATGGCAAGAGATTTAAAATATACGCGTAATATCGGCATCATGGCGCACATCGATGCCGGCAAAACCACCACCTCGGAGAGGATATTGTTCTATACGGGCAAAACCCACAAGATCGGAGAGACGCACGAGGGTTCGGCTACTATGGACTGGATGGTGCAGGAGCAGGAGAGGGGTATCACGATTACATCGGCCGCTACCACCGCTTTCTGGAACTACGCCGACAGGCAGTACCAGATCAATATCATCGACACCCCGGGGCACGTGGACTTTACCGTCGAGGTGGAGCGTTCGCTCCGCGTGTTGGACGGCGCAGTCGCGACGTTCTGCGCGGTGGGTGGCGTCGAGCCGCAGTCTGAGACCGTATGGCGCCAGGCTGACAAATACGGTGTACCGCGTATCGGATACGTAAACAAAATGGACCGCACTGGAGCAGACTTCCTTGCGGTTTGTGCGCAGGTTAAGGAGCGCCTCGGGGCGAATGCCGTTCCCGTCACGCTTCCCATCGGCGCCGAGGAAAAATTCGCGGGTATTGTAGACCTTATATATAATAAGGCGTACATCTACGACGATACCAAGAAGAACGACCTCGTAAACTATACCATAGAGGAAATTCCTGCTTCGATGAAAGACGAGGTTGACGAATGGAGGGCAAAGCTTATCGAAGAAGCCGCATCGGTGGACGACGCCATGATGGAAAAATTCTTCGACGATCCCGATTCGATCACTCCCGAAGAGCTTATAGCGACCATCCGCAAGGCGACCAACGAAATGGTCATCGTGCCCATGCTCTGCGGCTCCTCTTTCAAGAACAAGGGAGTCCAGAAACTTCTCGACTACATCGTGGCTTTCCTGCCCTCGCCGCTCGACATAGAGGCGATCAAGGGCACCGACCCGAGAACGGGAGCGGAGGTCGAAAGGCATCCTTCGGAGAGCGAGCCTTTCTGCGGTCTCGCATTCAAGATCGCTACTGACCCGTTCGTAGGCCGCCTGGCTTTTGTGCGCGTCTATTCGGGCAAACTCGAAGCGGGCAGCTACGTTTATAACTCGCGTTCGGACAAGAAGGAGCGTATCAGCCGCATTTACCAGATGCACGCCAACAAGCAGAATCCGATGGAAGTTATCGGCGCCGGCGACATCTGCGCGGTGGTAGGTTTCAAGGACATCCGCACGGGAGATACCCTTTGCGACGAAAAGAATCCTATCGTACTGGAATCAATGACTTTCCCCGAGCCGGTTATCGGTCTCGCGGTAGAGCCCAAGACCCAGAAGGATATCGATAAACTGGGTGTCGCTCTCAGCAAACTTTCGGAGGAGGACCCCACTTTTACGGTTGAAACCGACCAGGAAAATGGCCAGACCATTATCCGCGGTATGGGCGAGCTTCACTTGGAGATCATCGTCGACCGCCTCAGGCGCGAATTCGGCGTTGAGATCAACCAGGGAGCCCCACAGGTAAACTATAAGGAGGCTATTACCGGCAAAGTGCAGCACCGCGAGGTGTTCAAAAAACAGTCCGGCGGCCGTGGTAAGTTTGCGGACATCATCTTCGAACTCGGTCCCGCCGACAAAGGCGAAACGGGCCTTCAGTTCGTCGACGAGGTCAAGGGCGGTAACATACCTAAGGAATTTATTCCTTCGGTGCAGAAAGGCTTTACTGCCGCTATGACCAACGGCCCCCTCGCGGGCTTCGGTGTTGACAGCATGAAGGTGAGGCTTATCGACGGTTCGTTCCACTCGGTCGACTCCGACCAGCTCTCTTTCGAAATCGCTGCGAGGAATGGTTTCCGCGCCGCCGGAGCGAAAGCGAAACCGGTGCTTATGGAGCCGATCATGTCGGTGGAGGTCGTTACTCCCGAGGAATATATGGGCGATATCATCGGTGACCTTAACAAGCGTCGCGGCCAGATAGCCGGGATGGAGAGCAAAGGAACTGCAAGGGCCGTGAAGGCGGCCGTACCCCTTTCGGAAATGTTCGGTTACGTTACCGTGCTCCGTACGCTTTCGTCGGGCCGTGCCACCTCATCCATGGAGTTCTCTCATTACGATGAAGTCCCGGCCAACATCGGCAAGGAGATTATCGAAAAGAATGCCGGGCGCCGAATGGGTGCCGAGGAATAACCTTAGCCAGGTGATTTGTAGGGACGGTTTATGCCGGCCTGAAAAGCAGTGATAAAGGTAAGAAGGGGCCGGCAGAATAAGAAGCGGCCTTGAGAAGCGACCAAAAAGAAATATTAAAAAAAGTAAAATAATAATAAAGGCAATCATGAGCCAGAAAATCAGAATCAAACTCAAATCTTACGATCACAACCTCGTCGACAAGTCGGCCGAGAAGATCGTGAAGACCGTAAAGAGTACCGGTGCCGTAGTAAGCGGTCCGATACCCCTTCCCACGCAGAAGAAGATTTTTACGGTCAACCGTTCGACATTCGTGAACAAGAAGGCACGCGAGCAGTTCCAGCTCTCGACTTTCAAGAGGATACTGGATATCTACAGCTCCACCCCCAAGACTATCGACGCTTTGATGAAGCTCGAGCTGCCTTCAGGTGTTGAAGTAGAGATCAAAGTCTGACAATTGTTTTGAGCGTGTATAGTTTCGCTCGGATTTTAATGCTCATTTACATTTAGTAAACTCCGCTTTAAAATCCTTGCAAGCCTCGCTCTCCAACACTCAAACAATTGCCCCGTTGAAGGGAATGGTTTAGCCCCTCCCCTGAAAACGTGCCAGGCGATCAAAGAAACCCCTAATCCTGCCTTATATATAATTAAGGTATGGGGAATAGGGGCGGCGAATGGGGTGAGACCCGATAAGAAACTCGAACTAAACTATTATCAGCAGAATTTACTTTGTAAATCTGGAATTTGTAATTATTAATTGACTAAAATGTCAGGACTAATTGGAAAGAAGGTCGGTATGACCTCAGTTTTCGGTGCCGACGGTAAAAATATACCGTGCACCGTTATCGAAGCTGGTCCCTGTGTAGTTACGCAAATCAAGACTCCCGAGAAAGATGGATACTCGGCGGTCCAGGTTGCCTATGACGACAAAAGCGAGAAACACACCAGCAGCAGCATGAAGGGCCATTTCGCGAAGGCAGGTACTACCGCCAAGCGTAAAGTGGTCGAATTCAGAAACTACGAGGGCGAAGTTAACCTCGGAGACACCATTACCGTCGAGAACCTCATCGACGGCGACTGGGTAGACGTAACAGGAATATCCAAGGGTAAAGGCTTCCAGGGCGTTGTGAAACGTCACGGTTTCGCAGGTGTGGGCGGACAAACCCACGGCCAGCACAACCGCCAGAGGTCTTTGGGCTCGCTCGGAGCGGCCTCATATCCTTCGAGGGTATTCAAAGGCAAGAAGCTTCCGGGTCGTACCGGAGGCGACAAGGTTAAGGTTCTTAACCTTCGTATACTGAAAATAATTCCGGAAAACAACCTTATACTCGTTAAAGGTTCGGTTCCGGGACCGAAAGGATCTTATTTAATAATCGAGGATTAAGATGGAATTGACTGTTTTCAACACCCAAGGAAAAGAGACCGGCAAGAAGGTGATTCTTGAAGATGCGGTCTTCGGCGTGGAACCTAACAACCATGCTATCTACCTGGACGTTAAGCAATACCTTGCTAACCAGCGCCAGGGAACCCACAAGTCGAAACAGCGCAACGAAATCGCAGGCTCGACTAAGAAACTCAAACGCCAGAAAGGTACAGGCGGCGCACGCGCGGGCAGCATCAAATCTCCCGTATTCGTGGGCGGAGGCCGTATCTTCGGGCCCCAGCCGCGTGACTACAGCTTCAAGCTCAATAAAAAGCTGAAACAGCTGGCACGCCGCAGCGCTCTCTCATACAAGGTAAAGGACAATGCCATCATGGTTCTCGAGGATTTCTCCATTGAGCAGCCTAAGACGAAGACCTTCGTCACGATGATACAGGACCTTAAAGTAGCCGACAAGAAGATTCTGGTAGTGCTTCCCGCAACGAACCACAACGTGAACCTTTCGGCCCGCAACCTTCGGAACGTCAAGGTAATCCCCGCGCAGAACCTCAATACTTACGACGTCATGAACGCATCACACGTCGTCATGTGCGAAGGCGCAGTGAACCTCATCAATCAAATGTTAGCTTAAAGGAGGATAAGAGCATGAAAAACATTATTCAGAAACCGGTTCTCACAGAGAAGATGACCATGCTGGCCGACAAACAGGGCCGTTATGGTTTCCGCGTCGACCGCAGGGCTAACAAGATCGAGATCCGCAAAGCCGTCGAAGAGATGTATGGCGTGACGGTTACCGACGTGAACACTATGAATTATATGGGTAAGGAGAAGAGCCGCTTCACAAAGGCGGGTCTGCTCGAAGGTCGCACGAACCATTTCAAGAAGGCCATCGTTACCCTGAAAGAGGGAGACAGCATTGATTTTTACAGTAATATCTAGAGAAGATGGCAGTAAGAAAGTTCAAACCCGTAACTCCGGGTACAAGACATAAGGTAGCCGGTACTTTTGACGAAATTACCAAAGGCAAACCGGAAAAATCGTTGCTGGAGCCCCAGAAGAACTCTGGCGGCCGTAACGGCGACGGTAAGATGACCGTACGTTACCGCGGCGGCGGCCACAAACAGATGTACCGCGTGATAGACTTCAAGCGCCAGCGCGACGGGATGGAAGGTACCGTGAAAGCTATAGAGTACGATCCCAACCGTTCCGGCCGTATCGCCCTCGTGGTTTACGGCAACGGCGACAAGACCTATATCCTCGCCCCCAACGGGCTGAAGGTAGGCCAGAAGATCAACAGCGGTAAGGGAGTGGCTCCCGAGGTAGGCAACTGCCTGCCGCTGGGCGAAATACCCCTCGGTACCGTTATCCACGCGATAGAGCTCTACCCCGGCCAGGGTGCCGCAATGGCACGCAGCGCCGGCACATACGCACATTTACTTGCTCGCGAGGGCAAATATGCTATCATAAAACTTCCTTCGGGTGAAACACGCATGGTGCTCACCACCTGCCGCGCTACCATAGGTACTATGTCGAATCCCGACCATAGCCTTGAGCAGCATGGTAAGGCCGGCCGCCGCCGCTGGCTTGGCCGCAGGCCACGCAACCGCGGTGTGGTCATGAACCCAGTTGACCACCCCATGGGCGGTGGCGAAGGACGTGCTTCGGGTGGTCACCCGCGTTCGCGTAAAGGCTTGCTGGCCAAAGGCTACAAGACCCGCAACCCGAAGAAGACCACTTCCAAGTTCATTATCTCAAAGAAGAAAAAATAAGGGTAGCAACGTGATAAAGCCTTTATTTTAGAATAAGGATAATAAGCGAAAAACATAATAAGAAAATATAGCATAATGAGTCGTTCGTTAAAAAAAGGACCATATATCGAACCGAAACTCGAGAAACGCGTAGTAGCGCAGAGCGAGGGCGGCAAGAAGTCTGTAATCAAGACATGGTCGCGTGCAAGTATGATTTCGCCTGACTTCGTAGGTCAGACGATAGCTGTCCACAACGGGAACAAATTCATTCCCGTATACGTAACTGAGAACATGGTGGGTCACAAACTCGGAGAGTTCGCGCCTACGCGCAACTTCCGTGGTCACGCCGGTAACCGTAAAAAATAAGTAGGAGATGGGATCAAGAAAACATGAAATGGCCGAACAGCACAAGGCCGAGAAGAAGCAGATTGCCATTGCCTCCCTGCGTGATTGCCCGACCTCGCCGCGCAAAATGCGCATAGTGGCGGACACTATCCGCGGCGTCGAGATCAACAGGGCGCTGGCGATCCTCCACTACTCCAAAAAGGAGGCCTCGATCAGGTTGGAAAAACTTCTCCGCAGCGCTATCGCTAACTGGGAAGCCAAGAACGAAGGCCAGAGACTGGAAGACACTCCCCTGTATGTAAAGGAGATTATGGTCGACAGCGCACGGATGCTTAAAAGGATACAGCCCGCCCCGCAGGGTCGCGCGCACCGTATCCGCAAGCGTTCCAACCACGTTACGATCGTAGTAGACAAAATGGAAACCAAAGAAGAAAAGAAGAACTAAGATGGGACAGAAAGTAAATCCGATAGCTAACCGCCTCGGTATCATCCGCGGTTGGGATTCCAACTGGTACGGCGGCAAAGATTTTTCGCAGAAGCTTGTGGAAGACGCTAAAATCAGGGAGTATCTGAATGCCCGTCTGGCTAAAGCAAGTATTTCCAAGATTATTATAGAGAGAACCCTCAAACTCGTGACGGTTACCATCTCCACCGCACGCCCCGGTATCATCATCGGCAAGGGCGGCCAGGAAGTGGACAAACTGAAAGAGGAACTCAGGAAATTCACCGGTAAGGAGATCCAGATCAATATCTTCGAAGTAAAGCGCCCGGAAGTTGACGCGGTTATCGTGGCCAACAACATCGCGCGCCAGCTCGAAGGACGCGTATCGTACCGCCGCGCCGTCAAGACCGCCATCGCTTCGACGATGCGCATGGGTGCCGAAGGTATCAAGATACAGATCTCGGGCCGCGTGGGCGGAGCCGAAATGGCCCGCAGCGAAACCTACAAGGAAGGACGTATCCCCCTCCACACTTTCCGTGCGGATGTGGATTATGCCCTCGCTGAGGCGTTGACCAAGGTAGGTATCCTGGGTGTTAAAGTATGGATCTGCACCGGCGAGGTTTACGGCAAACGCGACCTCTTCGAGATCGCGGGCGCAAGCTCGGTAGGTGGCCCCGGCGGCGAAGGCGGCAGGAGGGATGATCGCGGACCGCGTCCCAAAGGTGGTAACAGGAAACGCAGGGGTGGAGAAGGCGACCGCGACCGCGGCGACCGCAGGGAAAGGCGCTAATCCACGCAGGCCCGACAGACCCTGATATTACTGAGATGGAAAAAGTCTTTATAATTTGAGTGGAAGACGTTGGGCACCCGGTGTGAAAATGTAAAAAAATCAAAAAAACGATAAGAAATGTTACAGCCAAAAAAGACAAAGTACAGAAGAATGCAGAAAGGGCGCATGAAAGGCCTCTCCCAGAGGGGGAACCAGCTTGCGTTCGGCTCATTCGGAATCAAGGCCCTGGACTCGACCTGGATAACAGGCCGCCAGATAGAGGCCGCCCGTCAGGCGATCGTACGTTACATGAAACGTGAAGGACAGATCTGGATAAGGATCTTCCCGGATAAACCGATCACCAAGAAACCCGCCGAAGTACGTATGGGTAAAGGTAAGGGTGCTCCCGAAGGATTCGTGGCGCCCATCACCCCCGGCCGTATTATCATCGAAGCAGAGGGAGTGCCCCTCGAAGTGGCCCAGGAAGCCCTTCGCCTCGGCGCCCAGAAACTGCCTATTGCAACCAAATTTGTCGTACGTAGGGATTATACCGAATAAAGAGATCAAGTCATGAAAGCAAAAGAAGCAAGGGAAATGTCCATAAGCGACCTTCAGGAGCGTATCGAGGCTGAAAAGGCTAATCTCGAAAAACTGAAGGTGACCCACGCGGTCTCTCCTATCGAAAATCCGGCCAACATCAAGTTTGCGCGCCGTGATATCGCCAGGATGATTACCGTTCTTCACGAAAAGCAAAACACCAAATAATAGGCACTATGGAAAGGAATCTTAGAAAAGAAAGAATCGGGGTAGTTGTCAGCAATAAAATGGACAAATCCATCGTAGTTGCCGTTAAGAGGAAAGTAAAGCACCCTATTTACGGAAAATTCGTAAATAAGACCACTAAGTTTACGGCTCACGACGAGGCCAATACCTGCAACGAAGGCGATACGGTCCGCATCATGGAAACCCGCCCCCTGAGCAAAACCAAGCGTTGGAGATTAGTAGAAATTATTGAAAGAGCGAAATAGCCATGATACAACAAGAAAGCAGACTCACAGTAGCCGACAACAGCGGCGCAAAGGAAGTTCTTTGCATCCGCGTGCTGGGAGGTACGCGTAAGAAATACGCGTCCATCGGCGACAAGATCGTTGTAACGGTCAAGAGCGCTACGCCGGCCGGCGATATCAAGAAAGGTACCGTTTCGAAGGCCGTCGTGGTGAGGACAAAAAAGGAGATCAGGCGCGCTAACGGCTCTTATATCCGTTTCGACGACAACGCGGTGGTTCTTCTGAATAACCAAGGGGAAATGAGGGGTACACGTATATTCGGTCCGGTGGCCCGCGAGCTGCGCGACCAGTACATGAAGATCATCTCTCTGGCTCCCGAAGTTCTTTAACATTTAACAACAAGAGACATGAGTAAATTACATATCAAAAAAGGGGATACGGTCTTCGTGATTGCCGGTAACAGCAAGAGCAAGGAGAAGACGGGCCGTGTTCTTGAGGTGGATGTGAAGAACGAACGCGCTATCGTAGAGGGCTTCAACATCATCAAAAAGCACACCAAGCCCAACTCGACCCATCCCAACGGTGGGATCATCGAACAGGAGGCTCCCATCCATATATCCAACCTTATGTTGGCCGACCCGAAAACGGGCAAACCGACACGCGTGGGCCGCAGGGTAGGAGAAAAAGGCAAATTGGTTCGTTATTCTAAAACTTCAGGGGAGGAGATCAAATAATGGCAAACTTCACACCTACTTACAAAACAACCTATAAGGAGCAGATAGTTCCCGCCCTTATGAAGGAATTCGGTTACAAGACCGTTATGCAGGTTCCCCGCCTGGAAAAGATAGTAGTAAACCAGGGAATGGGGCAGGCAGTGGCCGATAAGAAACTTATTGACATCGCCGCTGAAGAGCTCTCAGTAATCACCGGACAGAAAGCGATCCAGAAAAAGTCGAGGAAAGACATTTCGAACTTCAAACTCCGTAAGGGCATGCCCGTCGGGGTTGTGGTAACGCTCCGCTCCGACAGGATGTACGAATTCCTTGAAAGGCTCATCGCCGTAGCTCTTCCGCGTATCCGCGACTTTAAGGGTATAAATGAGAAATTCGACGGCCAGGGTAACTACACCCTCGGCATTACCGAGCAGATCATCTTCCCGGAGATCGACATCGACAAGATCACGAAAATCTTCGGCATGGAGATCACTTTCGTGACTACGGCCGCTACCGACGAAGAGGGTTATGCCCTGCTCCGCGAATTCGGACTTCCGTTCAAGAACGCAAAAAAGGCACAATAACATTTAATAATTATGAATTATGAATTATTATATGATAGGCGGTGCCCGGCATTGCGTTATAGATTCATATTTTCAATAATTCATAATTTATAATTCATAATTAAAATAATAGTATGGCAAAGGAATCAATGAAGGCTCGCGAAGTAAAGCGCGCGAAAATGGTTGCCCGCTACGCTGAAAAGCGCGCGGCTCTCAAGGCTGCCGGAGATCAGGAAGGACTCAGCAAGTTGCCCCGCAACTCGAACCCTATCCGCATGCACAACCGTTGCAAGATCACCGGCCGTCCGAAGGGCTATATGCGCCAGTTCGGCATCAGCCGCATCCAGTTCCGCGAAATGGCTTCGCAAGGCCTTATCCCGGGAGTGAAGAAAGCATCCTGGTAGGGGGCTTTCCGTGGGAGAGCGGGCGTATTTTTTTGTAAAGTCGCCGGATATTTCAGGAGACTGATACTGTTCCGGCAGGTGAGCGCCGAAAGGGAGCATCAAAGAAAAAATATGTAAAATCGTTCTGCCAGTGCGGATTATGCCGTAAAAAGTGTACTTTTGTGCGGAATTTAAAGAAACTATGTGAATGCGGGGGGCGCGGAAATGCGTACCTCCATTCACCATTTTATAGTTAATAACCAATAAATCAAACAATTATGACTGATCCTATTGCGGACCTTTTGACCCGCATTAGAAACGCGGTGAAAGCCAACCATAAAGTGGTTGAAGCTCCCGGCTCGAAGATCAAGCAGGAGATCGTGAAGATCCTGTACGACCAGGGTTATATCCTGGCTTATAAATTTGTGGAAGACGAGAAAGGCCATCCGGTCATCAGGATCGCCCTCAAGTATCATCCGCAGACTAAAATCAATGCTATCAAGGACCTCCAGCGCGTAAGTCGCCCGGGTTTGAGGCGTTACGTCGGCGCCAAGGAGATGCCGCGTATACTCAACGGACTGGGCATCGCCATCGTGTCTACGCCGAAAGGCATCATGACCGACAAGAAGGCGCGCGAGGAAAACGTTGGCGGAGAAGTACTTTGCTACGTATATTAATGTACTGAAAAATCGTGTTTTCTTCGTTACGCTCGATTTTTTAATGCTCACTTACCCCAAGTAAGCTGCGCTTAAAAAATCTCGCAAGCCTTGAAAACCCTGATTTTTGAGCACATTAAGAGTCGGGTGTGAGATTAAACCACACTTCGGACAAAAGAAGAATTTTTACACGACAATCAAAATCATAAAAAATGTCAAGGATTGGAAAATTACCTGTAAACCTGCCCGCCGGAGTTACCGTTACGGTCTCCGATAAAAACGTGGTTAGCGTGAAAGGACCTCTCGGGACTCTGAGTCAGCAAGTCGACCCGGATATCAAGGTCTCTGTAGAGGGAAACGTACTGACAGTAACACGTCCTACGGATCAGCCTCGCCACCGCTCCATGCACGGGCTCTACCGCGCACTCATCAACAATATGGTGGTGGGCGTCTCGAAAGGCTACGAAACCAGGCAGGAACTCGTCGGCGTCGGCTACAAAGCCGAGCTCAAGGGACAGATACTCGAGTTCTCACTGGGTTACTCTCACGACATTCACCTTATGCTTCCCCCGGAAGTTAAGGCTGAAGTAATAGCGGAAAAGAAACAGGCGCCCGTAGTCGTCCTGAAGAGCATCGACAAACAGCTCATCGGACAGGTTGCCGCAAAGATACGCTCGCTGCGCAAGCCCGAACCTTACAAGGGTAAAGGTATCAAGTTCCAGGGCGAGGTTCTGCGCCGCAAAGCCGGTAAATCTGCAAGTGCTAAATAATTAAAAGCTTAGGAATTATGGCATTGAACAAGATAGAAAGAAGGAAGAGGATCAAGATGCGCGTCCGCAAAGTAGTGAACGGAACCGCGGACAGGCCTCGCATGACTGTATTCAGGAGCAACAAGCAGATCTACGTACAGTTTATAGACGACGTACGCGGCGTAACCCTCGCTTCGGCTTCATCGCTGGACAAGGAAGTCGCCGACAAGGTAAAGGGCGTTAACAAAGGCCAGGAAGCTGCCGTAGTAGGCAAGCTCGCCGCCGAACGCGCCAAAGCGAAAGGCATCGAAACCGTATCGTTCGACCGCAACGGCTACCTGTACCACGGAAGAGTAAAAATGTTGGCTGACGCCGCACGTGAAGGCGGCCTTAAATTCTAAACCCGCAGCATTTCTTTTAACCGCGGCCGGAGGTTTAGGCAGGAGCACAATGTAAAAGGATAATACAGGGACTCAATTACACGGGTACGATGAAGGGCCCGGTAGTAAAAGCCTGGCAGAAGGCAAAAGGTAAAAGAAATACTAAAGAAAATACTCAGAAAAAATGTCGAATACGAATATAAAGAAAGTAAGGACGAGCGACCTCGAACTGAAAGACCGCCTGGTAGCTATCCAGCGCGTTACGAAGGTTACGAAGGGTGGTCGCACATTCAGCTTCTCGGCTATAGTGGTTGTAGGTAACGAAAACGGCGTTGTCGGCTACGGTCTCGGCAAAGCCAGCGAAGTTACCTCGGCAATCGCCAAAGGTGTCGAAGACGCTAAGAAGAATCTGGTCAAAATCCCTATAATCAACGGAACGATTCCCCATTTCCAGGAGTTTCGTTACGGTGGTTCGCAGGTGATCGTACGCCCGGCAGCTCCGGGTACCGGTGTTATCGCCGGCGGTGCTATGCGCGCCGTGTTCGAGAGCGTGGGAATAAAGAACGTACTTGCGAAGAGCAAGGGTTCTTCCAACCCCCACAACCTCGTTAAGGCTACTATCGGAGCCCTTATGGAGCTTCGCGACGCTCATACCGTGGCCCAGGCCCGAGGCGTTTCGATGGAAAAAGTGTTTAACGGTTAATACGTAGTACGATTATGGCAATATTGAAAATTACACAGACAAGGAGCCGTATCGGCGCTACCGAGCGTCAGGGAAGGAACCTCGATGCGTTGGGACTCCACAGGATGAACCGTACGGTATACCACGAAAACTCCCCCATAATAATGGGAATGCTCGAGAAAGTGCGCCACCTGGTGACCATCGAGACCGTTAACGAAAGGCCTAAAAAGGAGGCCGCCCCTAAGAAGGCAGTTCCGAAGGCCGTGAAGGAAGAGGCGGTAAAAGCGGAAGCACCGAAAACCGAACCTAAGGCCAGGGAAACCGCTCCCGAGAAGAAAGCCGCGGATCCGAAAAAACCGGCCGCTCCGAAGGCTGCTCCCGCCAAGAAGGAAGCCGCCCCTAAGGCTCCGGCGAAACCCAAGGCAGCGCCCAAAAAGGCTGAAAAGGAGGTTAAGGAATAACCAACCGGCCAACGTAGAATTATTTAAAAGAGGAAAATAATATGAATCTGAACAATTTAAAACCAGCAGCGGGATCGACGCACCACGAAAAGAGGATCGGTCGCGGCCAGGGTTCGGGACACGGCGGCACTTCTACCCGTGGTCACAAGGGAGCCCAGTCGCGCTCGGGATACTCGCGCAAGCTCGGTTTCGAGGGAGGCCAGATGCCTCTCCAGAGGCGTTTGCCCAAATATGGTTTTACCAACCTGAAAAGGGTGGAGTACAAACCGATCAACCTGTCGGTACTGGAGGCTATGGCCGCCAAGGATAACCTGACCGAGATATCGGTGGACACCCTGATCGAGGGAGGTTACGTTTCGAAAAACGACAGGGTTAAAATCCTGGGTAACGGCTCGCTTTCGAGGGCACTGAAAGTTACCGCACACGGCTTCAGCAAGAGCGCCGTGGAGGCCATCGAAGCCAAAGGAGGAAGTATAAACAAACTTTAATAAGCGACTACCGTGAAAAGATTTATCGAAACAATCAGGAATATCTTTAAGATAGAAGAGCTGCGTAAAAGGATACTTTATACGATAGGTATTCTTCTCATCTACAGGTTCGGTTGTTTTGTGGTGATCCCCGGTATCGACCCGAACGCATTGACCGCGCTTGCCGACCAGACGTCGGGCAACGGCCTGATGGGCCTGCTCAACATTTTCTCAGGCGGCGCGTTCTCCAATGCATCAATTTTTGCGCTCGGTGTGATGCCCTACATTTCGGCCTCTATTATCATGCAGCTTCTGGGTATGGTCATACCTTACTTCCAGAGGATGAATAAAGAGGGCGAAAGCGGACGCCGCAAAATGAACCAGTGGACAAGGTACCTTACCATTGTGGTCGTGCTTCTCCAGGGTTGGGCCTACATCGCCAACCTTTACCGCGAACTTCCAGGCGAAGCGTTCGTACTCGGCGCCGACAGCTTTATTTTCAAACTGAGCGCCATTATAGTGCTTCTTGCCGGTACCATGTTCGTGATGTGGCTCGGCGAGAAGATAACGGACAAGGGACTCGGCAACGGTGTATCGCTCATCATTATGGTGGGTATCGTGGCGCGTCTTCCGTTCGCAATCTGGGGCGAGCTCATGATGAGGCTCAACGGCGTAGGCGGTATCATAATGTTTATCGTGGAGATAGTTATACTTTACCTTATTTTTATGGCTACCATTGCGCTGGTACAGGCTACGCGCAAAATACCGGTACAGTACGCAAAACGTATTGTAGGCAACAAGCAGTACGGCGGCGTGCGCCAGTACATACCGTTGAAGATCAACGCGGCCAACGTAATGCCTATTATCTTCGCCCAGGCGCTGATGATGCTCCCGATGCTGTTCGGCAGGTGGGAGGCTACGCGCGGTTTCGCGGCTACGTTCTCCAACATGTACGGCTTCTGGTACAACCTTGTTTTCGCAGCACTGGTAATCCTGTTCACGTATTTCTATACGGCGATTATAGTTAACTCCACCACGATGGCCGACGAACTGAAACGCAACGGCGGATTTATTCCGGGCGTCAAGCCCGGCAAAGAAACTGCCAGGTACATCGACGCCATCATGACGAGAATCACTCTCCCGGGCTCAATTTTCCTTGCGATAGTGGCAATCCTGCCTGCATTCGCAGCGAAGCTGGGCATCAGCCAGCAGTTCTCCCTTTTCTTCGGGGGTACCTCGCTGCTGATCCTCGTGGGTGTGATACTCGATACTCTCAAGCAGATCGAAAGCTACCTGCTGCTGCGCCACTACGACGGCCTTATGAAGACCGGCCGTATAAAGGGCCGCAACGGCTAAGAGTAGTTTTGAAGGGCGTCTTCGGCGTTTAACTTCGAAATTTTAATGCTTATTTACATTAGTAAACTCCGCTTAAAATTTCTTGTTCGCCTTGAAAACTCTCTTTGAATAACAACTCTTAAGTTTCGAAGCTTAAAGGAAAAGGATCGGAAAATATTGGAGGGCGATTTAACGTTATATTAGGTTGACCTCGGTAAATCCGGAAAGATTCCAATGACAAGAGTTCTTAATGAATATGTCTGAATTTTATTAGCAAGACAGGTTCAAGGATGATAGAGATAAAGACACAGGAAGAAATAGAACTGCTGCGTGAGAATAACCTGCTGGTGAGCCGCACGCTCGCCGAGGTCGGAAAGCGCGTCAGGCCGGGTATAACCACGCTCGAACTGGATGCCTTTGCAGAGGAGTATATCCGTTCTCATGGAGCAGTTCCAGGATTCCTGGGGTACGGCGGTTTTCCGAATACATTATGTATTTCGGTAAACGAGCAGGTCGTACACGGTATTCCGTCGGATTACGCACTCAGGGAAGGCGATATCGTTTCGGTGG